>VFHG01000116.1 GCA_009392075.1 SAR202 cluster bacterium | reverse complement strand
TCCTATCTGCTACAGGACGAGCACGGACAGGTGATGGAGACTCACAGCATCTCGTCGGGGCTGGACTACCCCGGCGTAGGCCCGGAGCACAGTTACCTGAAGGATTCCGAAAGGGCCGAGTACCGGGAGGTTACCGACTCACAGGCCCTTGAGGCATTCCATCTGTTGTGCCGCACTGAGGGCATCATCCCCGCCCTAGAGTCGTCCCACGCCGTGTCCGCCGCCGTCGACCTGGCGAAAACGCTGAAACCTGAACAGATAATCCTGATCTGCCTCAGTGGCCGCGGCGACAAGGACATCGACATCGTCGCGCAGGCCTCGGGGCTTCAGATCTAGGCAGATACACTCCGGGTTTGTTGGGCCTGGCCAAAGCTGCGCCAGACATAATCCAGACGCAACCGCTGTGCTACAATGATTGCCGATTCGGCGGGGCGTCCTTTAGGTGTGCTCTAGCTCGGCTCAGACTCGAATTCCGTCAAAAAACAGGAGATTCTACTATGGATATGGGACTGGAAGGCAAGACTGCAATCATCACAGGTGGCAGTGACGGGATCGGGAAAGCCGCGGCACTGAGCATGGCAAAAGAAGGGGCAAACGTTGTCATCGTAGCCCGCCGCCAAGAGGTGCTGGACCAAGCAGTTCAAGAGATCAAGACGGCTACAGAGGGCTCGGTTGTTCCTCTGGCGCTAGACATCACCACTGACGGCGCCTCCCAGAAGATGATCAAAACGGCTGTGGACAACTTTGGCCGCGTGGATATCATCGTCAACAACGCCGGCTCGTCGATGGCTAAGCCCTTCGAGAGCGTCAGCCACGAGGACTGGCAATCGGACTTTGAGCTGAAGGTCTGGGCGGCGGTTCGCCTGATGCAAGATTCCATCATTGAGATGCGAAAGGTCGGCGGTGGCCGGATCATCAACGTTACCAACCTGGGCGGCCGGACCCCCGGCCCTGCATCCATGCCCACCTCGATCTCCAGGGCAGCGGGAATCGCTATCACCAAGGGCCTTTCCAAGGACTTGGCCAAGGAAAACATACTTGTAACTACCGTCTGCATCGGCCTGGTCAAGAGCGGCCAGCACCAACGCCGATATGACGCCCGCCTTGAGAAAGAGCCAAATTTGTCCCTTGAAACCTTCTACGACGAACTAGCCCAAGCCCGAAGCGTTCCCATCGGTCGTGTGGCCGAGCCCGAGGAAGCCGGCGACGTCATCGCTTTCTTGGCCTCGGAGCGGGCCAGCTACCTCACCGGCATCGCAGTGAACCTGGACGGTGGCGCATCGGCGGTTCTGTAACCTGCAGCGCGGCTCGAATATCCGGACACTGAAAAGGTCCATGGGACCGAAGGACACCCTTGACTAGCTCCTATATGAATGAATTGCAGCCCCCGCAGAAGGTGCTGCTGGGCCCAGGACCAAGCACCGTGCACCCGCGGGTACTACAGGCCCTGTCGCTCCCCGTAATGGGTCACCTGGACCCGGCGTTCTTCCAGGTCATGGATGACGTGTGTGAGATGCTGCGCATGGTCTTCCACACCACCAACTCCATGACTGTGCCCATCTCCTCCACCGGCACTGGCGCCATGGAGACCGCCTGTGCAAACATCATTGAGCCGGGTGACTCGATGCTTGTCTGCCGGAACGGCTACTTCGGCATCCGCCTGGCCGATATCGCAGAGCGCTGCGGCGCCACCGTGCACGTGATGGACACCCCTTGGGGCAAAGCAGTTGACCCCCAGATGCTGAAAGACGAACTCAAGAAGCACCCAGGACTCAAGGCCGTAGGCGTGGTACATGCCGAGACATCCACTGGGGTGCTGAGCGACATGAAAGAGCTCGTTGATGTAATCCACGAGTCTGGCACGCTGGCCATCGTGGATGCGGTAACTTCTCTGGGTGGACATGAAGTCAGGATGGACGACTGGGGCATCGATGTTTGTTACAGCGCCACCCAAAAGTGCCTGGGCGCCCCTCCAGGGTTGGCCCCCATCAGCCTTTCTCCCGCAGCCATGGACGTGGTCGCCAAACGGCCGAGCAAGGTCCAGAGTTTCTATTTCAACCTGAAGGACCTGGAAGCGTACTGGAACCAGACCAGGGCCTACCACCACACTTCGCCCATCAACATGACCTATGCCTTGCGAGAGGCCCTGCGCATGATGATGGAGGAAGGCCAGGAGAACCGGATCAACCGGCATGCCAGGGTGGCGGCCGCGCTTCGCGCCGGAGCGGAAGCCCTGGGTCTAAGTCTGTTGGCCGAAGAAGGACACCGTCTGAACCCGCTGACGACGCTATCGATTCCTGAAGGCATCGAAGACGCCAAAGTCCGGCGGGTGTTGCTCAACGATTACGACATCGAGATTGGTGGGGGCCTGGGAGAGTTCGCCGGCAAGGCCTGGCGCGTCGGCCTCATGGGCGAGTCGGCCCGGGAACGCAACGTATTTGCGTTGCTCTCAGCCCTAGAGACCATCCTCTCCAAAGAAGGCTACGAAGTGGCCTTCGGTGCCAGCCTATCAGCCGCCCAGCGGACAATCGCGACGTTTGACGACGAATAAGTAGGCGGACTACCAACCAGGAGAGGTTCGACTGCGCCGCTACCGGTCATCCTCCGGCAGCCGGGTGGCTACCGTGCCCATAGATGCTGGCGGCCAGGGCCCGGTTAGGTAGTCGTAGAGGTTGCCGGCGTTGATGCCCATGACCATAGGCGCCAGAGCCGCTTGCTCCACGTCCATGGGGTAGCGGTCCATCAGAGCTGTCAGGGTCGAGACCGACTCTTCGCGGGTCATGCCGCGGTCCACGGCGTCTTGGACGTAGTCCTTCCACTCGGAGATGAACGATCCCTGCTCGTCCAGGTAGCCTTTGCCGCACATATCGCCGTGGCCAGGCACGAATATGTCTTCGTTCAAGCCGCGTAGTGACTCCAGGGCTACCAACCACAGGTCCGGGTCGGCTTCATGGAGCCAGGAATGGACGCCGTGGAAGATGTTGTCGCTGGTGAAGACCACGCCCTCTTCTTTTACGATCACCGCCGCCTGGTAGAGGGTGTGTCCGGGCATGTGAATCATCTCGAAGGTATGGTCGCCCACGTGCATGGTCATGGTGTCGCGGAAGGTGATCACCGGCGCGTTGGCCTTATAGCCTTCCAGCAACGCAGGCTCGTCAGGCCCGAAAGTGCCGATTCTGGCGGCATGCTCGGCCATATCTGTTTTCAGGATGCGTGCTCGGACTCCCTCGTGTGCGATAACCGGCGCGTCGAAGAAGGCGTTCCCCGTCCAGTGGTCGCCGTGTGGCTCGGTGTTGATGATATAGCGGAGCAGCCCCCGCTTCTCGATCTCAGACTTCAGCCACATGGCTGTGGTGGGTTTGTGGGGGCTGTCGATCATGACGATGCCGTCTGACGTGGTCACGAAGCCGAAGTTGCAACCCCGCGTCTCAGTCTCAACCCATACATTGCTGGTTACCTGTTTCACGGCATGTCTCCATTACCAGTGGTTTCTTGGTGGCCATCACGTGGCCCGAATTGGTCGTCCCTTCCTCCGGCACAACGGCAGAAGTATCTGCCAGGTAGCCGGCTATGGAATCGGTATTGGCGCGTATAACTAAATTTTCTCCCTCTAACGGGCGGATATAGGCGGAAGGGTCGGGCAGCCTCTTTCGCGATCAGGTTCAGCGCCTCTTCGGTGTTATAGGCAGCAGCCACTTTGTTGGAAACTTCTTGAAGCGCGATCGAACGCTCTCGCTCACGTTGCAGGTCTTCTAGTAGCTGATTCTTGGTGTTTCGCTGGTCGTTCATGCGGTATCTGCCTAAAAAGTTGGCTGTATTATGACACGATTGTTGGATTTGAGGCACCGAATCGGATAGTTACGGATCGGATGTGGCCGGCCCACTAAATCCTGCAGTTGACTGGGCAAGCGGCCGCGGCTATGCTGGCTCCAATTCTGCCAAAGCCCTGAACTGAGGCTATCACGCACCGATATTCAGGATTAGGCATCGTATATTTGGCGCTTAATACTAGGCTCCACGAGAGTGAGTTAGAAGTTGTAATGGCCGAAAAACTGCAACAGGGGAACCGTCTACCCAGTGTTACCCTCCAATTAGTGGACGGTGGGACAATCACCCTGCCCGACGATGCACCCACCAGGTACACAGCCCTGCTGTTCTACCGGGGACATTGGTGACCCTACTGCAATCGGCAGTTAGCCGAATGGGAAGCGAACAAAGCAGAGTTAGACGAACTGGAAGTAACTATCTACGCCGTTAGCGTCGACAGTAAGGACCTTGCCACAGAGGTCCGGGACAACAACAAATTATCGTTCCCCGTTGGCTACGGGGTTACGAAAGCCGACGCCGACATTCTCGACTCATGGTGGTCCGAGGACCGGGGCGGCTATATCCAGCCGACCGAGTTCCTGCTGGGCCGCGGCGGCACGGTGTTGGGCGGCATGTATGCCTCCGGGCCGGTGGGACGGATGGGCGCCGATGAAGCCATCCGCCTGATCACCCGCCGCGAGAACATCCGCCGCGAGGAAGAGGGCAAGGCCAACTAACCGCAGGCCAAAAACCTGGCAAAAGAGGGAGAGTCATGAGCAACCAACAAGTGGTCGATCTGATGGAACACGTCTGGAGTTCCATCGACTCTCTGTGCTCTCCCATTACGGAAGCCCAGTGGAAGACGCCCACTGATTGTCCTGGATGGTCGGTCCAAGACCAGGTGTCGCATCTGGTCGGCGCGGAATCCGGGATATTGGGCAACCCCCGGCCCGACCACACACCCGGGGACACCTCCTACGTTAAGAACGACATCGGCCAATCTAACGAAGTGGTGGTGGACTTCCGCCGGCCCTGGCCCGGCCGGCAGGTATTGGACGAGTTTCGGGAGTTGACCCGGCAAAGGCTGACCTACCTCAGAGGCCTGACCGACGACGGGTTCACCGCTGAAACACAGACCCCCCTCGGACCCGGCACCATCACCGAGTTCGTGCGCATCCGCATCATGGATGCTTGGGTCCACGAGCAGGACATCCGGCGCGCGCTGAACATCCCCGGAGAGCTGGATGGGTCAGTGGCATCTCACGCAGTGGGCCGAGTGTCCCAAGCGATGCCTTTTGTAGTTGCCAGGAAAGCAAAGGCGCCGGATGGTGTTATCGTGGTTTTCAACATCACCGGGCTGGCCGGAAGTGTGGTGTCAGTAGCGGTCGAGGGCGGCCGCGGAAGCGTCTTGGACTCAGAGCCTGAGTCGCCAACGGTCAGGATAACCTCTGATCTTGAGACCTTTGCTTGCCTGGGATGCGGACGTTGGGACCCTGCGGAAGCCCTGAGCTCAGGCAAGATCAAGGTGGCCGGAGACACTGCTCTGGGCGAGACTATAGTCCATCAGATGAATATCATGGTCTGACTTCGGGCTACACTTGATATTGCGATTGGATACAATGGTTCTATTAAGTCATCGGCTAGCCGGAATGAACCGGCTAGCCGCACAACGAACTGAGGCGTTGCCGTAAATGGCCTTTCTAGATAAACCCAAGTTCGGATTCTCAGCCGCCAAGATGCCCTTCGGCGTCCACTATAGTTGGGTGATCGTGGCGGTGCTGGCCATCGTCCAGGTCTTTGGCAGTTCCGTGTTCATGATTGCCGGGGTCATGGTGCCGCCTCTCACAGACCCTGAAGGCGGCTTCCGCTGGGGCATCGGCGAGCTCAGCATGGCCATCGGCCTGTATTACGTTTTCAGCGCTATATTTGCTCCCATAACCGGCCACCTGGGAGACAAGTTTGGCGCCCGGCCCATGATGTTTGTCGGCGCGGTGATGTACGGCGTGGGCATGGTCGCGCTGGGATTCGTCAGCGAGCTGTGGCACTTCTTCCTCTTTTATAGTTTCCTGATGTCGTTCACTGCCTCCATCACCATGGTGCCAATGATGGCGTCGATCAGCGGCTGGTTCCGGCGCCGCTTGGGTTGGGGAGTGGGCATCCTTTGGGCCACCGGCGGCATTGGGACCGCCATCCTCGCGCCCTTGATTGCCTACCTTTTGGAATCGATCGGGTGGCAGACGACCTTCATCTCCGTTGGCATCGTGGGCACCGGGATCATGCTGTTGGTCTTCCCGTTCATACGAAGCAAGCCGGCGGATATCGGGATCCGGCCTTTCGGCATGTCGGCCGATTCGCCCGAAACCGCCCCCAAGGACCGGACCGTGGAAGCCCTTCGGCTTAAGGTGTTCAACCAACAGATGCGGCAGACCAAGGCATTCTGGAACCTTCCAATCATCCATGCTCTGGGGTGCGCCGGCATGGGAATCGTGCTCATCTACGTGATTCCCCTAGCTGTTGAACAGGGTTTGAGCACTCCTGCTGCAGCGCTGACCATCACCATAATCTCGTTGGTGAGTATCGTGAGCAGGCTTGGAGCGCCGGTGGTGGCAGAGGCTTGGGGACCTCGGAAAGTTATGGCCGCCAGCTTGAGTATTCAAGCCCTAACGGTGCTCATCTTGTTCTGGGCCCACGATCCTTGGATGTTTTATCTGTTCGCCGCCACATTTGGATTGGGGTTTGGGGCTGAGTGGACCGGATATCTGGAGATCAACCGGCGTTACTTCGGCGACGGTCCGATGGGGAGTTTGTACGGGTGGCAGATGACCGGCGCGTTCGCGGGCCATGCCGTCACCACATTCCTAGCCGGCCTCGTGATCTACGTAACCGGCTCCTTCTATCCGGTATTTGTGCTTTCTGCGCTCTTCAGCGCCGCCGGATTGCTGGTTATTGCCACGCTCGAGAGCACCTCCCACGTTTTGATCCCCGACTGGGAAGATTCCCTGCCGCCCGAAGCAAGGAGCAATTTCCTGCCTGGACCGGCCGCCGGCGATGACTAACCTCGCGATTCCTCGGTACTAGCGCCTAACTACCCGCTCGGGATTGACGGGTTCTCTTGCGGGCTGCTTTTCTTATCGCGAATCGCTATACTGCACTTACTCAATCATTGCTTTATCGGTACTTGCGACGAAATATCGGTTCAGGCAGGCGGTTTACGGTAGTTGGCGCTTCTAGATAAACCCAAGTTAGGATTCTCGCCCGCCAAGTTGCCCTTTGGCATCCATTACAGTTGGGTCGTCATCGGGATCTTGGCTACGGTCCAGATCTTCGCCAGTTCCATCAGCATGGCCGCAGGCATCATGGTCCCCCCATTGAACGATTCCGAAGGCGCGTTCGGCTGGAGCCTAGGGACCATCGGCGTGGTCATTGCCAGCTACTACATGTTTGGCGCCATCTACGCCCCAATGACCGGGTGGCTGGGCGATCGCTACGGCTCCCGTTGGATGCTTTTCGCCGCTGCGATCATGTACCTGATCAGCATGTTCCTTCTAGGCCAGGTATCTGAGGTCTGGCAATTCTTTCTGTTCTTTGGCGTGTTGCTGTCCCTGACTCAATCCCTGGCAATGGTCCCCTTGATGTCCGCGGTAAGCGGTTGGTTCCGGCGTCACCTGGGGCTTGGGGTAGGCATCCTCTGGGGAGCAGGCGGAGTCGGCACGGGAATCATGGCCCCCGTGATGGGCGGCTTCATCGAGGCGTTCGGTTGGCAGAGCACGTTCATGCTCATCGGAGGCGTGGGAGGCGGCATCATGCTGGCCATGGTCCCCTTCATGCGCAGCAAACCGGCCGACTTGGGGATACAGCCCTACGGCGCCAGAGCCACTGACCCGCCGGCGATCTTGAGAGATAAAACCCTGGACCGGCTGCGACAGAAGGTGTTCAACCAGCACACCCGCCGCACCAAGCCATTCTGGAATCTGCCACTGATCCACGGTCTGGGTTGCGCCGGGCACGGAACCATCCTTATCTACGTCATTCCCATGGCTTTCGAGCGCGGAGCATTCACCTCGCTGGCACAGGCAGGAATCATACTGACCATAATATCTTTGGTCAGTGTCGTCAGCCGGATCGTGACCCCAATAATGGCGGAGATGTACGGCACGCGCCGAATGATGGCTGCCAGCTTAAGCATCCAGGCCGTCACGGTCTTTATGCTTTTTTGGTCCCAAGAAGCCTGGGCGTTCTACCTGTTCGCAGGAGTATTTGGAATCGGCTTCGGCGGCGAGTGGACGGGATACCTGGTCATAAACCGGCAGTACTACGGCGACGGCCCGATGGGGACGATCTACGGCTGGCAGACCACCGGCGCGCTGACGGGACACGCGGTTGCGACGGCTCTAGCAGGGCTGGTGATCTATGCCACAGGGTCATTCAACGCCGTCATGGCATTGTCCGTTGGATTCAGCGCCGTTGGGGTGTTGGTTATCGCCCTGCTGGAAGACACAACCCACGTACTGATTCCGGACTGGGAAGACGACCTGCCTCCCCCAGAGATTTCCGGCGAAGCGCAGCTTAGGCCGGCTGCAGGCGCGGCCGGAGACGACGGCTAGCGTTTGCTTCTCCGGGTTTCCGAAGAGAGCCGCCCGGCGCCTCTGTCACCCTGAGTGAAGCGAAGGGTCTGCCGGGATGAGATTGGTAGATTCGTCGTCGGCCTACGGCGCTCCTCAGAATGGCATTTCGCGAGTGAGGTTTCTTGGCAAAGGGGCCCTTCTGTCCTACCTACTCTTGGTTCAGGAAGTCCAAGACGAACTGGCTCATTGGTTCCTTGTCGTAGCGCGTATTCATTATCACGACGTTCCGGTTTCGGTCGCCCTGGAAGAAGCGTTCGTAAAGGATCTGGCGCGACCCGAAGGCGCTACAGCAGGTATCCCAGGCCAGGCGGAACAACCGCACCCGGTCCTTGGCCGAGGAGAAATCGGTCTCCAGATACTTGTTTATGTCTTCGGAGAGGGGGCCGTCGAAGTCTGCTTCAGTCGGCACTGCCATCAGGCTGCTCGAACCCAAAAGGTGCAGGATCTCGCCCATGCGCGGGTACATGTTGATGAACTGCTGACGCGCCACCATCAGCGAAATATCCACGGGACACATAACACCCCACTCGTCCAACTCAGCGTCTACTTCGGCAGCCCGTAGAAGGGCCTTGGTGATCTCCAGGTTCTCGATGATCTCCGCCATCATGCCGTGGACCTGAGGCATCTCCTGCGAGCCTAGGGTGTTCACCATCAAGTTGGCCAACCCCAGGATAAACTCGCACTTGACCACGTTCTTGGTCACCACTTGATGGCCGGAGTGCAGGTACTGGTGCGTCCTCAAAGACATGTTGTTGCACATGTCCACGTCGCCGTACAGGAACACCCTCTCCCAGGGGACGAGGACGTTGTCGAAGAAGGCCAAGGCGTCCATCTCTTCGAACCGGGACCCCAGAGGGTGGTCGAAGTTGGAGCGTTCCAGATCGAACGGTTCCCGGCATTGGAACTTGAGTCCGGGGGTATCGCAGGGAATAGCGAATGCAAAGGATGTCCGGCCCGGCGCGCCCGCGGGCAGCCGGTGGGAGCGGGCGGGATATACGGCGATCTCGTCGGCGATGGGCAGAGTCGCCAGCACCCGTGCGCCGTGGACGATTATCCCTTCGTCGGTCTCTTTGACCACTGACAAGGCAAGCTCCACGGAGTCGTCCAGAGCGGTGGCCGCTCCGGAGCGGTTCCGTTGGATGTTGACCAGCGTGTGGGTCAGCACCAGGTCCTTTTCCCGGACCATCTCGTAATAGTCCTGGATGTTTTTCTCGAACTCGGGCCGGTTCTGGCCGAAATATTTCCCGGCGGCGGCCATGGACATCAGGCTCACATTCAGGAAATCGGGGGTGCGGCCCATCATCCCGCAGGTGATCTTAGCCCAGTTGCGCATCATCTCGCGGCGCCGGTCCAAGTCCTCGTGGGTCTTGGGAGTCAGGAAAGACAGGCCAACCTGGTCGCCGGTGGTAGGCGACTTATAGGTCATATCATTGCCGGCCTTTGGGTCGTGTTGCAGGTCGTACAGCCGGGCAAGGGTCTTGATGCCTCCCATCAGCCCCGGCTCTTTGGTCGCGTCTTTCACCTTCTTGCCAGACATGTACAGGTTGGGGGGCCTTTCGCTGAGTCCATCTATGTACTGCTTTCCAGTTCTGACTGGCATCCTGCTCCCTTCCGGCGATCAACGCCCGGTTCTCATTGTAGAAGTTGATGTCTGATTCAGTTCGCCGATATTTTGCGTTATCTAGTGCTGATTTACCAGCGTTGGCCCACCTGCCTCGCCAATCCTGGGAAATCTATTTGACAGTATGGGGCGATTCCCCTAGTGTGGGCACACAATCCGGAAGGAGCTTTTTAACCATGTCACTTCCTCCGCATCGGGTGGATTACAGCCCGATCATCGAGCGCCCGCCGATCAAATGGCCCAACGGGGAACGAGTCGCATTATGGATCGCGCCCAACGTTGAGCATTACGAATACATGCCCGTTAAGTACGGCCCCCGTGACCCGTGGCCGCGCACTCCGTATCCCGACGTGCAGCAATACTCCTACCGGGACTACGGCAACCGAGTGGGGTTCTGGCGGATGCTGGAGGTACTGGACCAACACAAGATACGTGCCTGCGTATCGCTGAACCTGGCCGTCTTGGAACATTTCCCTGAGATTCGCGACGCGATGGTGGAGCGAGACTGGGATTACATGAGTCACGGCATCTATAACACGCGCTATCTCTATGCCTATACAGAAGAAGAGGAGCGGGAGTTCTACCGGGACAACGTGGAGACGTTGAAGCGGCAGACCGGCAAACAACTGAAGGGAATGCTCGGCCCGGCCATTTCAGGCACCGTACGCACGCCGGACTTGATGACCGAGGCCGGCCTGATCTACCACACCGACTGGATGCACGACGACCAACCGGTGCCCATCAACGTGGAGTCGGGCAAGCTCGTGTCCGTCCCTTATTCCATCGAACTTAACGACTCGCCGCTGTTCCGGGTGAACTATGAAGCCGATTATTTCGCGGAGATATGTAAGCGGCAGTTCGACCAACTATATAAAGAGGGCGCCGAGAGCGGCCGCGTGATGTGTATCGCGCTCCACCCGTTCCTGATCGGCCAACCCCACCGCATCAAATACCTGGACGACATCCTCGGCTACATCATGTCTCATGACGGCATCTGGCAGACCACTGCCGATGAGATAGCCGAGTATTACATCGCCAACTATTACGACCAGGCCGTGGACCACGCGCAGCAGTACAAGGCCTAACTCTAAAAATCTAACGCAAAGTGAGAAGTTTCCCATGCCCGCTGAACGACGAGTAGGGATGGACCACGAACACCATGAGTGGTCCCCCATATCCACCCGAGGAAAACTAAGTTGGCCCAATAACGCCCAGGTCGCTTTGTGCGTAATTATTACTCTGGAACACACTGAATGGGAGCAGCCGGAAGGCAGCTTCAGCGCCGACCAGGCCGGGGGCTTGGGCCTTCGTCCTTTCCCGGACTACCCACGTTTTTCCCACCGGGAGTACGGCCACCGCGTGGGCATCTTCCGGGTTCTGGATGCTCTGGAACGCAATGGAATAAAGTCCACCGTGGCCATGGACACCCAGACGGCCGAGGGCTATCCCTACCTGGTGAAGCACTGCCAAGACCGGGGCTGCGAAATCATCGCCCACGGCGTGTCTGGCAGCCAGATGATTTCCGGCGAGATGTCGGTTGAAGGGGAAACGGTGTTCATCCGCGCCTCGATGGATGCGATGAAGAAGGCTACCGGCTCTACTCCCCGGGGATGGTTCGGGACCGACTATGGTGAATCTGAACGGACTCCGGACCTCCTGCGCCAAGCCGGCTTCGACTACGTGTGCGACTGGGCCAACGATGAGCAACCCTACCCCATGAGGGACGGACTGGTAGCCCTGCCGACGATGCTGGAGATGGACGACCTGTTCGCCATGTCCAACCGCCGCGTGGAGATAGAACGGTACGCCCAAACACTGAAGGACGGCTTCGACTCTCTGTTCCGGGACGGCGCAGAGAATGGCCGTCTGATGACGATCAATCTTCACCCGTGGCTCGTAGGGCAGCCTTTCCGCATCGGATACCTAGAGGAAGCCCTTGCCTACATCATGAGCCATGACGGAGTCTGGGCCGCGTCCGGCTCTGAGGTCGTCGACTGGTTTCGCAGCAACCCGCCCGTCTAAAGAGTGAATGCCGGTCGGCCTACCTGATCCAGCGAGCAAACTTGCCCAAAATTAAGGGCGATTTATAAAGCGATGGCGAGTCTGCAACCACGCGTAATCATAGCTGAAATCTATTGACACAAATATGCAGTTGTGATATTTTTCACCTGGCCTCGTGTGAGAGGCTGTTTTGCGCACGGGTTACGTAGTAAAATCCAGCGCGAAATTCAGCGCGAAATTCAGCATGAAAATCAGGCGTAACCGCTGGTTTTCAAACGCTAACGGGTACCGATTATCGAAGATCCAAATGCATTAACTAGCGTTGAGTGGCATAACATCCACATGTTCCTTCAGTGGTTCTGGATTTATTTCCCCATCGTCGTGACATTTGGAATCACCATGCTGACGGCCCACGCGCTTATTCCTTCGATGGTGAATACTGGCCATCTACCGGAAGCCACTCAGAAATTGCGGATCCCACTAACCATGTTCGCCGCTTTGTTGTTCGCCGCCGGTGCGGTTGTTTTGATTCTCGGCATCAATGCTGAGCTGGATGTCCGGGCGATCTGGGACCGGGTATTCATTTAAGGCGAATCGCGTTTCATGAACGATCTGAAGAATAGTAAACAAAATGATGCACGGAACAACTAACTAGATGATGCCAAGTCGAAAAATGTTGCCCCTGATGGTTGCCGGTGGGGTAGCGACTGTAATCATGGGTTTCGTCGTTGTAGTCCTGCTCATTTCCTGGTTCTCCAACCCCCCATTCGGCCTTGGCAACGCCCCGGCCCAACCGATCGCATTTCCTCATACGGTCCACGTGGCGGAGAACAATATTCAGTGCGAGTTCTGCCACCGTAACGTGACCAAGGGCGCGGCCGCCACAGTGCCGGCCGTAGAAACGTGTTTGTTTTGCCACAAGGACATCGACGGCGGGACGGTCACCGCCCAAGAAGAGATAAATAAGGTCAGGACGGCCTTCGAGACCGATACTCCGATCAACTGGGAGCGGGTACACCGTCTTCCCGACCACGTTCGGTTCATCCATGAAGCGCATATCAGGTACTTCACCGACGAGACCATTGGAGTGAAGTACGGTATCAACGGCGAAGAGCTCACAGAATCACCGGACGTTGCCCAAACGTGCACCATCTGCCATGGCGACGTTGCCAACAAGGAAGTCGTGCAACCCAAGACCGGCCAGTCGCTGAAGATGGGGACCTGTGTCGATTGTCATCGAGTCAACAACATTTCCACCGACTGCACGGTCTGCCACAAGTAATGAAGATCAATGAAGAACAGGGTCAAAGGTAGATGAAACTAACCCGGCGAAATTTCCTTGCTTGGGCCGGCCTGGGTGCGGTGGGAGCCGTTGCCTGTGAGGGCTTTGGCATCCGAAAAGGGGAGCTGGACATCCAGAGCTCTGTTCGTTTGCCGGAGGACTTGGTCCGCGGGACCGATAACTGGTACGCCAGCCTATGCCGGACCTGTCCTTCCTGTGAAGGTATCGTGGTGCGGGTGATGGAAGGCCGGGCCAAGATGGTCCAGGGCAACCCATTCTACCCAACCAACCAAGGGAAGATCCATGCCCGCTGCGAAGCCGGGCTCCAAGCTTTGTACCATCCAGACCGTATCGCCACCCCCATGCGGCGGAGCGGCCCCCGTGGTTCCGGCGAGTTTACGGCGATCAATTGGCAGCCCGACGGGATCGATACCCTGCGGAACGCGCTTCGGGTGAATGGCTCTTCATCCGTGATGATCACCGAGCCTCTCCGAGGCCATATGGCCCTCTTGGTAGACCGATTCGTTACTGCAATCGGTGGCGAGCACCAAGGCTTTGAAGCCATTGATAACAACACCTACCGGGCGGCGGTCAAGAACGTATTCGATCAAGATTCACTGCCCGACCTCGACCTGGAAAACAGCAAGTTCATCTTGTCCTTTGGCGCGGACTTCCTGTCCACCTGGGTCTCCCCCACCCGCTTCAGCCGCGGGTACGGTGAGTTCCGTCAGGGGCATGGCCGCGACCGGGGGATGTTCTATCAAATAGATTCCCGGTTCTCCATGACGGCCGCCAACTCCGACAAATGGCTGCCGGTGCGGCCCGGTTGGGAAGGGTACCTGGCCCTCAGCCTAGCCCAGGTAATCGTCGCAGAGAACCTCCAGGCCGACGGCGTCGACATCGACTCATTGGTCGGCGGTGATGCCGGCCGGCAGACCTTGAACAACTTCAGTCCTGAGATCGTTTTCGAAGACGCCGGACTAACTCCGGCGATGACCGGCGGTGACCCGGTTGGATTCCTGAAGGACCTGGCCCGCAGGTTCGCGGCCAACCAGCCCAGCATCGCCATCGGCGGCGGGTCCGCCGGCGCGCAGAGCAACGGCCTTTTCAATCTTGAGGCCATCTACGCCCTCAACTACCTGGTGGGCACTGCCGGCAAGAAGGGCGGGGTTAGGTTCAATCCAGCCAGTCCATGGTCCGATGTCCCCTCCGCCAGCAAGGCGGGCAGCCTGGATGACTGGACCCGCATCACCGAGCAGATTCGCAGCGGCCAGACAAAACTTCTGATGCTTCACGGCGCAGACCCAGTACATGGTCTGCCGGACTCCCTGCAACTAAGAGACGCCATCACGCAAGCGGACGACCTTTTGGTTGTCAGTTTCTCTCCTTTCTTGGACGACACCAGCGCCTTGGCCGACATCATCCTTCCGGACCGTGTCTCCATGGAAGACTGGGGCGACGATATCTCCGAACCGGGCCCTGGGTACCAGGCGGTAGGACTACAACAACCGGTGGTCAACCCGCTGTTTGAGCTTGACCCATTGAGCTTCCCGGACGTCCTTCTAACCATGGCCCAAGAACTGGGCAAAGAAGCAGACCTGCCGTGGGCCAATTTCAAGTCGATGCTTAGAGAAGGCTCTGACGCATTGTTCAACTTGAACCGTGGATCCATAGAAGCATCTACCGAAGACGAATTTTGGAACAATCTCCTTAAGCGCGGCGGATGGTGGGATGAACTCCGCAACGGCTCCACCACAGTTAAGCCGTCTGATGGACTGCTAAAGACGATAGCCGAAAAGGCGTCTCAACCCGCCTTCGCCGGGATCGGCATGGGTTCCGACTCGCTATATCTGGTGCCTTTCGCACATAACACCCTGCTGGACGGGTATAACGGACACCTCCCGTGGCTCCAATCAGCGCCAGACCCGCTGTCTACCGTCACCTGGCAGACCTGGGTTGAAATCAGTGACGCTACCGCCGACCAGCTTGGGGTTAAGGAAGGGGACATCCTGCGCATCGAGTCATCGAAAGACTCCATCAGAGCCGTTGCCTACCCGAGCCCAGCTGTTCCCCCGGACACCATCAGCATCCCCTTCGGGCAGGGCCGCAAACATGGCTCAGAGTACGCCACAGACCGTAACGGCAGCGAAAGCTCCAACGTTATGGACATCCTGGAAACCACTACAGTCAGCGGGACCGGTTCTTTGGCCTGGGCCGGGACTAGAGTCCGCGTGACCAAGACTGGGGATAGTGTCAGTATCTCCAAACTTGAAGGCAGCGTGAGGTCCGAGGAGATCGGTATCTTACCCGCCGAAGACATCATCAAGACCATCGCACCGGAGAACGCCTAAGGGCGTCTGGTTGCGAAAACCAAGAAACATAGACCAAGAAGCTATAGATAGGTTAACCGATGGTAACTAAGCGAGCAGACCACAAATGGGGAATGGTAGTGGACCTGGACCGGTGTACCGGCTGCCAGGCCTGCGTTGTTGCCTGCCAAGCAGAGAACAACATTCCCATCAACGTCAAGTCGTTCTATCAGCAGCGCCGGGCCTACCAATGGATCCGCATAGAGCGGTATTGGGAAGGCGAGTTCCCCAACGTTAAGGCCAAGTTCATCCCGATCCTGTGCCAGCACTGCGAAAATGCCCCCTGCGAGCCGGTCTGCCCTGTCTTCGCCACCTACCATAATGACGAGGGTGCGAACGTACAGATCTACAATCGCTGCATCGGGACCAGGTATTGCTCGGTCAACTGTCCTTACACCGTCCGCATGTTCAACTTCTGGGAGCCGAGTTGGCCGAAAAGCCTTCGGAACCAGTTGAACCCCGATGTGACCATCAGGACCCGTGGAATCATGGAGAAGTGCTCTTTCTGCGTGCAGCGCCTCCGCCGTGGCGAGGTCAACGTGGAGCGCCGGGGTCTGGAGCCTCTGACCGGAGAACGGATTCCCGCCGGGGAAAGGACAATGAATTACCGTCAGATGAAAGAGGGCAATTATCTGCCCGCTTGCGTTCAGTCCTGCCCAACCAACGCCTTACAGTTTGCAGACCAACATGATGATAGCGGTCCCGTGAAAGAGTACTTTGAAGAGGCCAACGAGCAGATCGAGACTCGTCATCAAGGCGGGCACGTTGATGAGAGCCATACTCGGGTTTACCGGCTGTTTGAGGAAATTGGAACCAAGCCGAACGTGGTCTACCTGAAGAAAGTAGAACCGTTCCCGTTGGAAAAGGCCTAGATAGATGGCGGCTACCGAACCAAAAGGACACGGACAACACGCTGGCATGTGGGTATTCCCCGATGTCACGGTGATGAGCCGTGAGGTCGGGGAAAAGACCAAGTCTTCACCCAAGCCATTCACCATCGCGTTGGTGGCGACCGGAATCCTGTTCATCCTGGGCATAGTGGGCTTCATCGCCCGTGCCGCAGACGATGGTTTCGGCGAGATTGGCCCTTGGGGCTATTACATGGCTGTGTTCTCTATGGTTTTCATGGTCACCGGCGCGGCGCCCCTGGTTTCCGTGGCGTTCCGGTTCACCAAGAGCCACTGGCGCCGGCCACTGTCTCGAGTCTCTGAATTGTTCGCAATAGTCGGGATATTGAACCTATTGATGTTCATCCCGCTGATGTTCCTTCTTCCGTCGATCGGCAATCCGGAGGTCGCCGTCGGAGGTGAATTAGCTGTTAGAAGGACGATCTGGTTCGAGGGGCCCATCGGCGCACCCCACGCATGGGACCTTGTGGGAGTGATCGGCGTCGTTGTGACCTCGATGTTTATCCTCTGGCTGTCGGCTTTGCCGGACATGGCAGAGTGCCGGCACACCGCCACCGGATTCAGGCGTTGGCTCTATAGCAAGTTGTCCGGTAATTGGTACGGGACCAAACGCCAATGGAACGCCCAGAAGGCGGGTCTAGCGTTGCTGGGCGCCTTCTATTTCATGACTCTGATCTTCGTCCAATTCCTGATCAGCTCCGATTACGCTCAGAGCCTGATCCCCGGTTGGAAAGACTCGATATTTCCGGTGATCTACACCTTAACCAGCCTCCAGATGGGATTTGGGTCGATTCTGGTAACGCTTTTCATAATCAGGCGGTGGGGCGGTTACGAGGGGTACATCGGCAAGTCCACTTTCTGGTCCGGCAGCAAGGTGCTGCTGGGTATAACCCTGCTATGGGTCTACCACCTGTTCGCCTTCTTCCTCACGTTCTGGTACGGCCGGTTGGAGATTGAACAAAACGTTATCAAGTACCTGGTCACCGACACGTATGCCATCGTATTTTTGTTTAACCTGGCGTTCAGCTTTGCCCTTCCGTTCGCGGTATTGATCTGGAACCCGGTGCGCCGCAGCGCCTGGGGCCCCGCCTTGGCCGGAGCCTTGGTGATCATTGGCGGCATCATGTTTAATATCAGAATCTTTGTGGGAGCGGCCAACGCCGCGCCTGGGTCTAATCTGTATCAGGGATTTATGGAGCATGTCCCTGCGCCGGTTTATCCCGATATCTGGGACGTCTTGATGGTGATTGGTGGAATCGGCGCGGCGGTCTTCGTCTTTCTGTTGGCCACGCGACTGCTGCCGATTCTCGCGATATGGGAAGTCAAGGAAGGCGCCCTCTACCAAAAGTGGGGCAAGTTCCTGCGTGGCGAATATCTGATTCTGGGCAAACCTGAATAACTCGACCATTTATCCCGGCGGAGCATCATGCAGGAAGGCAAACCGCTAAATTCTAAACAGGTAAACAGGGAGCTGCTGGTCAGCATCCTGAACTCACCCAAGTGGTTCTTTGGAGCCCTTGCTGTCCTTGGTTTCATCGTGCTTGTCGCCATGAGCACCGCTGGCTTCATGATCAACCAGGGCTTCGGCGTTACCGGCTTGAACCGTCCGGTGATGTGGGGATTCTTCATCACCAACTTCGTTTTCTGGATCGGTATTAGCCACGCCGGGGTCATGCTGTCGGCCATCCTGCGGTTGTCCAAGGCTGAATGGCGGCGCCCCGCCACACGGGCAGCAGAGATACTGACCGTCTTCTCGCTGATGACGGCCATGACCATGCCTCTGATCCATACCGGCCGCCCCTGGCGCACGGTTTATTGGATCTACACCTTGCCTTTCGTGCCTTATGACTATGCCCGCGGCATCTGGCCAAACATCCGGACCCCGTTGGTCTGGGACCCCAGCGCCGTTTACACCTACCTAACTTCAAGTATCTTGTTCGTGCTGATTGCACTGATTCCTGACTTCGCGGTGCTGCGGGATCGGACAACTGGCATTAGCCACCGTATCTACGGGATGCTGGCGATGGGCTGGCAGGGCAACGCCAGGCAATGGAAGCTCCAGATCATCGCTGGAGTGCTCCTCTCAGCGCTGATTCTCCCCGTATTCGTCTCGGTGCACAGCATCGTGTCCTGGGACTTCGGTATGGCGGTCTCGGTTAAGTCTTGGCACTCAACGATCTTCGCCCCCTACTTCGTGGTGGGCGCGGTGCACTCCGGCGTTTCCGCCGTTGCACTCGTGTTGATCATCCTGCGTTACATCTACGGTTGGCAGAACTATATCCGTCACGAGCACATCGACGCCCTGGCTAGACTTCTGATCGTTGTGGCCACGGGATGGTTCTACTTCTTCGTGATGGAAGTGATCTTCGGCTTCTACGGCCGCGAGGCAGACGAGATAGCCGTTAGGAACTTCCAGTTTACGGTCAGCCCATGGAACATCTGGATGATGATCTTTGTGGGGTTGACCTACTTCGCACCGGTCGCCATCTGGTTGAGCAAGAGCGCCCGCAGGAATCTCTGGATCATGTCGTTGGCATGTATCATCGTGAACATAGGGATGTGGCTGGAACGGTTCTTGATCATTGTGCCCGGTCTGGCCCGCAAGCAATTGCTAACGTTTGACTGGTACACCTACCAGCCCAGTCCGGTTGAATGGATCATAATCGTCGGAACATTCGCCTTGGTCTCAATGCTGATGCTGACAATCGCTAGGGTGGTGCCCCTTATCCCGCTCTATGACATAAAAGAGGGCGAGATCCTAAGAACAGAGATTAAGATCGGCCGGGTGACGGTCCCGGCAGTATTCCGGGAAGACTAAAGAGTAGGCATCTAGAGGAAACTGAAATGGCCAAAGAACCAATATTAGGGCTGTTTGAAACCGCGGACAACGCTGCGGATGCCGGCGACGCTTTGAAGGCGGCTGGAGTCCCGCAGACCGATTACGATTTTCTAACAGACACGCCCTATCCTGAGGGCGCATTCGGGGAGAGGCATGAGAGCCACCGGCTTTATATCTTCCCCTTCGTTGGGGCGCTCATCGGGCTAACCGTCGGCATCATGCTCACGTCCATGACCCAGTTGGCCTACCCTTTGGCCCAGGGTGGAAAACCGATCTTGTCGCTGCCTCCGATGGCTGTGGTGACCTATGAGAGCACCATGCTCACCGCAATCGTGTTCACCATCATTGGAATCATATTCGAGTCTCGGCTGCCTTCGTTCAAGCAGGGCCTGTACGACACTCGAATCACCGAAGGTTACATCGGCGTTTTGGTTAACGTGGATGAAGGACAACTAACACAGACACAGGCTTTGCTCACCCAGGCCGGCGCGATTGACGTGGTGCGCAAAGAGGAAAGGCTGACCGCTTAATGAAAATCCGGGCTGGTTCACATTTGACTCATTCGGGTACAGGTAAGCGCGGGCTGAAAGGCTGGTTCATCGGGATCGCCACGCTCTTCGGCATCCTGGTTGTCGGTTGCAGCCAGGGCTCGTACCCCTTGGATATCTTCTATGAACAGCACTACCAGCAGTCCTATCGGTCTCACGAGCCGCCCCGTTTGATCGGTGTGGCGGATGCCGTGGCGTTCTATCCGCCGATTGTTTCCACTGTGACCAATACCGGCGCTGACCTTTTCCGGGTCAACTGCCAGATGTGCCACGGCGCCGATGCCCAGGGCACCGGCCCAGTCCTGGCGAAAATGATTGAAAACTACGGGTACGAGCCGATCGTCAGCCCAAACATAACTAATAGACCGGTGTCGTTCATCGCGTCCAGATTAGAAGCCGAAACCCGGCCCCTGGGACCCTCTTCGGTCATGCCGCCGTTTGGCAAGCTGTTGAGTGAGGCCGAGCGCAACGCCATTGCCAAGTACATCGGGACGCTACCCAAGTAACCGATTACCACGACTTAAACCCGGAGCGCACTGGGGCTGCGTTTTCCGATTTGGTAGATATATGAAGCCTTCTAATCTTCTTGCCCCGCTGGTCTACACTCCATGCAAGCTCCCTTCCCGAGTGCTACTGTCTCTATCTTTGGTCACTCTATTGATTGTGGCGTCTCTTGCCCAGGTCAACGGCCTGCACGCCCAAACTCCTGAGCCGCCGCCGACAGGCTCCTACAGCGAAAGCCAGGCCCAGGGCATCGACCGTATGATCATGTGCCCCGTTTGTCCCGCCGAGACCATCGACCAGGCCCAGGTGGAGATATCGTTCCAGATGCGGGCCGTCGTCCGCGGGATGCTGGCCGACGGCAAAGACCGGGATGAGATACTAGACTTCTTCGTTGAACGTTACGGGAAGGACATACTAGCCGCCCCGCCCAAGACCGGGGCAAATCTGGTGGCCTGGCTGGCACCCGTTGGCGGGTTCGGTGCGGGGTTGGTGGCCGTGTTCTTGATCATCCGGTCGATGAGCCGCCAGAGACCAGCGCTTGTAACGGCACAGCCGGCCCAGGATGCCGGCCTGATACCGTATCTGCAGTTGGTAGACCGCCACCTGGACCTGACTCGCGGCGGCACATCCAACCAGCCTAGTTATTCCTTAGAATCTCGCGGAACCGACGTGCCTGAACAGACAGAGGGCCAGACAGAGAAGGAAGAGAACGGATAGATGGCTGACCTCGGCGCAATAAGCCTTTGGATCGCCCTGGCTTTGGCCGCTTATTCCACGGTGGGATCAGTGGCCGGCAAGCTGCGTTTGTCGCCAGCGTTGGTGGAAAGCGCTCAATCGGCGATGTACGCAGCCGGCCTGGCTCTGATGGTCGCTACCCTAAGCCTGGTCGTTGCCTTTATTAGCCGCGACTTTGAGATCGCCTACGTGGCGGCCCACAGCGATCTCGCCATGGCCAACAAGTTCACCTGGGTGGCCTTTTACGCCGGGAACGAGGGTTCCCTGCTATATATTGCCACCATCCTTTCTATCATGTCGTCGATCGCCGTCTGGCGGGCCCCGGAGAAATTCAAAGACGCCCTGCCGTACACCACTGCCATCCTGATGCTGACCCTGACCTTTTTCGTGGCCGTCATGGCTGTGATGGCCAACCCCTTCGACAAACTGCCCTTCGTGCCACTAGACGGAGATGGGATCAACCCTTTGCTGACCCACTTCGGCATGTTCTTCCATCCACCGGCGTTGATGGCCGGGCTGATCGGCATCACCGTGCCCTTTGCATTCGCCATCGGTTCCCTGCTGGCCGGAAAGACCGGGGACGAATGGGTGGACGCTGGGCGGGTCTGGGGCATGGTCTCCTGGGTATTGCTCGCTGGTGGTCTGCTCCTGGGGTCCTGGTGGGCCTACACCATCTTGGGCTGGGGCGGGTTCTGGTTCTGGGACCCGGTGGAGAACGCGGCGTTCATGCCCTGGCTGGGCATCACGGCGTTCATTCATTCCATCATGGTCCAGAAGCGGCGGGGCATGTTCCGAATGTGGAATATCGTCTTGATAAACGTGGCCTTTGGGTTGGCGTTGTATGGGATGTTCATGAACCGGGGCGGCTCGGTGCCCTCGGTCCATTCCTTCGGGGCTTCCCAGTTGGGCTGGATATTCCTGCTGTTCCTGGCGGTTGGGGTGATTGTTCCTTTCGCCATCTTCATCTGGCGTTATCCATTGTTGAAGAGCGTCCAAAACCTCGATTCCATGCTCTCCCGGGAGGCGGCGTTCCTGGTCAACAACATGCTGCTGTTGGCAATCGCATTCGTAACTCTATGGGGAACCGTATACCCGCTGCTCTCCCGGTTGACCAACGATGAAGAGATAACGGTGGCCCGCCCGTTCTACGACCAGGTGAACGGGCCTTTGATGCTAGGTCTAGTGTTCTTGATGGGCGTCGGCCCGTTGATCCCGTGGCGCAAAGCCGGCATGGCCAGCCTCCGAAGATCGCTGCTGCTGCCTGTTGTTGGCGGACTGTTGACCGTGGGGATATTGGCGGCGTTGGGACTGCACAAGGACTATGCGCTGATCGCGTTTGGGTTGGCGACTTTCGTGACCACGGGAATCTTGATGGAATGGTTCCGAGGGACGCGCTCCCGTCACCGCAATTCCGAGGAGAACTACGTCACTGCGTTCTTGCGCCTTATAGCGGCCAACCGGCCTCGCTACGGCGGTTACATCGTTCACCTGTCGGTGGTAATGGTAACCCTGGGGATCGTGGGCACGTCATTCTTCGGAGTTCAGAGGGACGTGGTCCTTAGCCCCGGCGAATCGACGACCATCAACGACTATGAACTGGTCTACTTGGGGACTGTCGAAGTGCCGAAGAGTAACCGGACCGAGTTCACGTCCACGGTGCAGGTGTTCCGCGACGGCGAACTGCTGGATACTATCCGGACCAAACGGGCCTTCTACCCCAGTTTCAACATGGCTGCCACCACCGCCGCCATACGCTCGACGCCCGTTGAAGACTTGTATATGGTCCCAAGCGAGAATTTGCCCGACGGCAGTGTAGGCTTCCGCATCCTGGTTAACCCGCTCATTTGGTGGATGTGGGTGGCGGGCCCGGTGATGGTTTTGGGTACCGTCATAGCTTTGTGGCCGCAAAAGATCCGGGCACCGGTCCCGGCCCGACCTCCACGGCGTTTCGCTCCTGGCTCCCGTCCCTCGGCCGCCTAATTCGTTTGCCCAGCCTGGTAAACTGAGTCCCATGGGCGCGGAAACCGTCATATCCATCATCTTTGGCGCGGTATTGGCGGCTTTCAGCTTCGCCGTTGTTTGCTACGCATTCCTACGCGGCCGCCAACCTGAGGTGGTCGACGAGGCTGCCCTCCCGGATACCGACGACCGGGCCCTGGCCGATATATTCGACGCCATAACCACGCTGGACCTGGAGTACCAACTGGGCCGGATGCCTCAAGAAGATTTTCAATCCCAGTTCCAGGCCTATCGTTTGCAGGCTGCCACTGTGCTCAGGGACCAACTGGAGGCGGGCCGCGGCGACCCGGCCTGGGTCTTGGAGCAGGAGATACTGATGGCCCGGGGCGGCCTGGAAAACGCCGCCGTTTGCCCCAATTGCAGCGCATCGGTACTGGATGGCGCCGCCGTTTGCCCCCATTGCGGTGCAGAGATGGCGCCACAGCCGTGATCGTGAAGCTGGCCATATTATCGGTTTTGTTGTTGGCGCTTTTTCTATTGCCCGTGGACCAAAGCCCGCTTCTAGCCCAGGAGAGCACCGATGTCCGCGGGCAGGTGGCGAACGGTACAGAAGGCGCGGAGATCCCGGGCGATCTAAACATGCTGATGCTGATCACGGGCGCCGATGGGGTGTTGTCGGGTACCGGACAGACGACTCCGGATGCTCAGGGAAGGTTCGTATTTGAAGATGTGCCGGTCCGGGACGGAGATACCTACACCATCAGCGTAGACCACCTCGGCGTCTTCTACGGAACGACTTTGGACCGCAGTGGTCTGAGTGAAGACATCGAGGTGACCGTCTTCGAGACGACTCGAGATGCATCCATCATCGAATTTGAACGGCAAGTGATGGTTATCGCTGCCGTGGACAAGGGCGAACAACTGGTCAGCGTCATCGAGTTTGTCCGTATCAACAATCCCACTGACCGGACGCTGATGCCCGACCTGACTAACATCGACCAGATCAGTTTTCTCCGGTTTGCGCTGCCACCGGACCCGGCGGAGTTGACCGTCCAATCCGACCTGCCGGGCGGCGATATCGTGTCCATCGGCACTGGCTTCGCCCTAACCTCGCCCGTCGTACCCGGAGGCCATAGCATCGATTTCTCGTATACTTTTCCCTTTAACGAGGAAACACTGTCCTACCGGCAGAGCCTGCCTCAAGGGGCGGAAATCTTCCAGGTGTTGGTGGCGGATACCTTCACGGATATAAACGTGCCATCCCTGGAGAGGATCGACCCGGTGAACATCCAAGGAACTTCCTACCGGGCCTTTGAAGCGAGAGACATCCCTCCCGGCCCGGGTTTACAGTTGGAGATAACCGGCCTGCCGTTGCCCGGAGTCTGGACCAGGTTCTCAAATTCGGTGACTGGCGGCAAGTTCTGGCAGGTCGCCATCCCCAGCGCTTTGGGCGCGACGCTGGCTGCGATGCTTTTGTGGGGCATGATACGTGGTTACAATCCTGCGCCTGCGCTTGTAACCGGGTCACCTACCCCGATTACCGTGGGCCCGGCTGAGAGGGCCGCTGTGGTGCTGGCGGTGGCGGACTTGGACCGGCGATA
>VFHG01000115.1 GCA_009392075.1 SAR202 cluster bacterium | reverse complement strand
TGATTGACCCGGCCCAATATTATCACCCCAGTCCTTTGGTTTCAGCCATCGAATGTTGACTCTACCGCCGTGATCTAAGCGTGGCGGCGTCTGTGAGGTGTACCCGAGTTCCGTGGGTATGGGCCGCATCCAGGTAGATCAAGCGATAGCCCATGAAATTCGTGAGAGGTTCCTCGGTGGCGAACCGGTAACCTCGGCTTTTGTAGTCGGCGACTACCTGGTCCAAATCTTCAACCGCGTAAGCCACGTGGTGTAGTACTGGCAACGCCTCGCCTTGAAGGACGCCTGCGTCTTCTGGCTGGATAAATTCCACTTCCACCTCGCCAACCTGGACGAATCCCACTTCCCCCAGCCCGGCCACCATTCCGCGTCCGGTTTCTTGCCCGCCAAACGTTTCGGCGTAAGAGCGAATCGCATCATCCAGGACCGGCACTAGGTAGCTGGCGTGGTGAAAATTCGTGAACATGTAATTCTCCATTTCTGGTGATCGACTTTGATTGTTCGTTGCTAGATGTCGCCCGTGGAATGGACCATCTGTCCACCGACCATTGTAAACACAGATTCTAGCAAGGAAATCTCGTCTTCAGGAACGGTCATATAATCGTCTGACAGGACTGCAAGGTCGGCCAGCTTGCCCGTCTCCAAAGACCCTCGGCGGCCCTCTTCAAAACTGAAGTAAGCGCCGCCCATGGTGATCGCCCTCAACGCCTCCATGCGTGTGAGGACCTGTTCTGGTCCAACCATTTTGTTGGTCAGGCGCTCCTGCCGGGAAATGGCCGCCCAGATTGTGGGAAATGGACTGTACGGTTTGTTGTCGGTCCCGAGACCGAAACGCACGCCTTGTTCCAGGTAATCGCGGTGGGCCACAGACCGGTTCGCTACCCCAGGATCATCGACCAATCGGCGGCCCCTCAGCCACAGGTGGGTCAAGGGGATGGTCTCGACGATCAGACCCAGGTCCCGAATCACATTCAATTGCTCGGATGATGTCTCGATCACGTGGCCGATCATCCAACGCTGGCCGTCGATCGGCACCTCCCGGTGCACGTCTTGGAATACCTCCAGAACTTCTGCCAAGCAATCAGCCACGATGGTATTGACCCGCAGGTTGTGTTCGGCCGCCAACTTGACCAGGCGCCGGAAACGGGCCGGAGGGTTATAGCTTTGAGCAAAGCCCGCCCAACCGGTGAACGGGAGTTCGGCGGTTCGGGCGCTGGCGGTGTACTTGCTGCCTCGGTAGTGGATGTAGTAACCGCTGATGCGGAGCATGTCATCTCCGAAACCCTGGCCCGAGGCCGAATGCCCCCACCGCTCCATCTCCAGCGCTGCTTCGGCGACCGATTTCCAGGCCGGGCTGAGGGTAAGGTGAGCCCTAATGGTCATCTCGTTGGCGTCCCAAACCTCTTTGTACGTCCGCAGCACTTCCGGAGCTACCCCGTGGCCTTCATAGGTGCCGGTCGTTCCCACGGCGTTGTAGAGCTGCATGGATTCTTTCAGGGCGGCTACACGCTGATGGTGTGAAAAACGAGGAACGACCTTCATCAGAGTGAATTCAATCGATGGGAATCTGCCGGTTTCCGACAATATTCCCGTGGGATCACCCTTGTCATCATGCTCGATGGTCACGCTAGAATCGGGCGACTGGGTGTTGCGGTCTATTCCGGCGATCTGCAACGCCAGACTGTTGGCGATGCCCACTGACGGGGGGACATTCCAAGGGGTCCAGGCGCCTCGGATGTACACCGGGTTTTCCGGCGATACTTTGTCTAGGTCCCATCGGTTGGGAAAACGCCCTTCCTGAAGGCTGGCCGGCATATCGGCGTAATTGGGTGGATCGCCCACCGGCATGGTGGTCACCCATTCTCCGGGGCGTTTTTGGGCCACCTGTTGTTTGATCAATTCCAGAACCTCTGGAATTGAGACTGCGCCCTCAAGAGAGGGATAGATCCGCTTCAACCCCTCACGGTCCATGTGGGCGTGGATATCGATGATGCCGGGGATGACTGTTCGTCCCTGAAGATCAACGGTCTTAGTATCCGGACCGGCCAAGCCAAGCACGTCTTGATCACTGCCCACGGCCTGAACAGATTCGCCTCGTATGGCCACTGCCTGTTCGACGCTGTCGTCGCTATCAACAGTTAGGATTTTGCCCGCGTGAAAGATGATGTCGGCTTTGTCAGAGTCTCTAGGCATCAATGTCACCTACAGAGGCCTCGACGCTCAGTTCGTAATGATCGAATTTTGGAGGGCCGGCCATGAGCGCGCCAATCTTGGCGAACGGTTCCAGGGAGAACCCGTCACTATCGCTTGCGAGTATATCCGCTTCCGTCTTCCAGACACTAAGAGCCAGGAAATTGCCGCTGGCATCGCCGGTCATGAAATAAATTCCTCGAAAACCCTTCTGTGCCTTAACAGCGGGGACCACAGAATTGTTGGCTATGTTGATAGCCTCCTGCATTTTCCCCGATTGGATCTGACTGGTGCCCGCTCTTACGTACATGGTTCCTCTCTGTTCGAAATTGGTTCAGAAGCGCCTGGTCGGCAGGCAATTTTAACAAACAAAAAGACCGCCACAATTGACGGTCTCTTCAGGCGTGAAAGAAGTTGGTGCCGGGAGAGGGACTCGAACCCACACACCCGCAAAGGTAGCGGATTTT
>VFHG01000114.1 GCA_009392075.1 SAR202 cluster bacterium | reverse complement strand
GGCGGCGCCGTCAGTCCCGGCCTTGAACTGGGCTTGGTTGAAAGCGTGCTTCAGCGGTTCCCGGTCGTAGGCCCCGGAGATATACATCAGCCCGCCCATGGCGTATTCAACGATGTCGGCGGCTTTGTAATCTCGGTAGGGCCCGGTCTGACCAAAATTGGAGATGGAGGTCATCACCAAGCCGGGGTTGATCTGTTGTAGGGATTCGAAGTCCAGTCCCAGGGAAGCCATGACCCTGGGAGAGAAATTCTCCACCAAGACGTCTGATTCTTCGACCAACGACTTCAGAACCTGGATACCCTTGTCGGTCTTCAGGTTCAGAGTCACGCTCTGCTTGTTGGTATTCAGGTAGGCGAAGACCAGGCTCTTTTCCGGGTCGGCCTCATCGTTGAGGAAGGGTGCCATCCGCCGGGCTGGGTCGCCGCCGGGGCGTTCAATCTTGAGCACTTCAGCGCCGAAATCGGCCAGCAGCTTGGTGCAGTAGGATCCCGATATGTGATGGGTGAGGTCCAAGACCTTCACCCCTTCCAGGGCGCGTTCAGGCAAGGAAAGTCTCCTAATTTATGCCCGCAGGGCTTTCTATTCGGGATAGGTCAGCCGCAGCAGGGTGTGCCGCCGGTTGGTGGTGTGTGGCCGGACCTGTTCCGGCCAGCGGCCCAGTTCCACTGCTTCACCCCATTCGGTCGAGCTAAGGATCTCCGGGCTTTCGATCTCATACATCGCGTGGAAACGCGGCTGGCCGTCCGGCGAGACCGTCTGGGTCTGCCCACCGATCAGGACCTGGAATGCCTGGGCTTCGTAGCGGGTTATGGCGCTCACCCCGGCGATCTTGCCCAACTCCGGGCAATGCTCGGTGTTGTAGACCTCATGGAACAGGGCCTCCTTGGCCGGGTCGACGTCCATGCTTGCGATGAAGAGGTACTTCGATTTCGGGGCCATGACCAGCCTCCTAAGTTTTCGAGTTGTTACCCTATTTCGACTTGGGGATTTCGACCCTCAACCTGGCCTTCCCCGTCCGGGGGAAGGGATTTGTTCGCTCTCCCACGCATGGGAGGGGGTTAGGGTGCGGGCAAGTCGTAAGCCCAGCCTGTCGCCTAGAACGCCCGGCGGTGAGAGAGCTCCGTTTCCTCGCTGGTTATGAATTCCAGTAGGACAGCTTTGCCTTCTTCTTCGGTTACCTTGCGGGCCCTGGTGAAGGCGGCGCTGATCTGGCTGGGGTCTTCGATGCGCTCCGCATACCCGCCCATGGCTTTGCCCAGGTCAGCGTAGTTGCCGCCCAGGTCCCGTGTTCCGTAGAGCCCGTGGGAGTCGGCCATCTGCCTGGTCTCAACGGCCATGGTGGAGTTGTTCAACACCACGGTGATGATCGGTATATTGCTGCGGACAGCGGTCTCAAAGTCCAGCCCGACCATGCCGAAAGCGGCGTCGCCCATGAAGTTAACGCAGACCTTTTCCGGGGCGGCCAGCTTGGCGCCCATGATCAACCCCAGGCCGGTGCCCAGGCCGTGAGACTTTCCCCAGCCCAGGTAGGTCCGGGGACCGTTGGAGCGGTAGAAGGGTACGATCTGGTCCCGGGGACTGCCCGAGTCGTGGGTCACGATGGCGTCTTCCGGCGGGATGGTGTGCATGAAGTCCCAGATCACCCGGTAAGGGGTCATGGGGACCTCTTCCGAAGAAAGTTTGGCCCGCCACTGGGCAAGCCAGCCTTCCCGCTCGGATTGCACCTCTTTGGCAGTGGACTGGTCGTCTTTGCGGGTGTCGCCGACGATCTCCCGGCAGGCTTCGATCATCTGGCGAAGGACCAGCTTTGCGTCGCCGACGATGGGCAGGTCGATGTTGTAGTCCTTGTTGATGTCAGCGGCGTCGTTGGTGGCTTGGATCAGGGTCTTCCCAGACGGAAGGTTCATGACCATGCCGTGCTTGGTGAAACTGGTGCCGATGCCGAAGATTAGGTCTGACCGCCGGATGAAGTGATAAGCGTGTCCCGACATTGAGGTTCCGGTGCTGCCCAGGGCCAGTGCATGGACCTCTGGGAAGGCGCTCTTGCCCAACAAGGTGCTGCAAACAGGCACTTGGAGCAATTCCGCCAACTCCACTAATTCGTCAGTGGCCTTGCCGTAGAGCACGCCCTGACCGGCCATTATCACCGGGAAGTGGGCGGCACATAGGGCCTTGGCGGCGGCTTTGATATCGCCAGGGTTGCCCTGGCTGGCTACCGGGCGGCTGGGAATGTAGTAGAAGGACTCCTCGCTGACATCTTCCAAGGCGATGTCGGCGGGAATCTCAACGGCCATGGGACCGACTCGGCCTTGGCGCAGTCCGGCGAAGGCCCGGCGCAGGACGTCGGAGGTACGGTCGGCGGCATTCACCTGTTCGATGGCCTTGGTGATGTCGTCGTAACCCTTGAGAGAACTGTAATGAGGGTTGATGCCGGCCCTTTCTCTGGGATGACCCAGCGGCAGCAGCAGCACCGGCGTGGAATCGGAGTAGGCGGTAGCGATGCCGGGGTAGGCGTTCTCGGCCCCGGGTCCGTATTGCATGGCGAATACGCCCATGTGATCGCCGTTGCTGACGCGGCTAAGGCCATCGGCGATGCCGACCCCAACCCTTTCCTGGCGGCAGACGATGGGCCGGATGCCCCCCAGCGCGGCTGCTTCGATCACCGGTGTTGTGGGGAAGCACGGAAGGTACTCGACACCCTCCCGTTTGAGAATCTCGGTTATGGCTTCAATGGTATTCAATGGCGCCGCCTCCTGAATTCTGTTTTGGCTGGGATTCCGGCTTAAGCCGGAACAGCCGGACTTTCGGTATCAAATCCGGGACGTCCGCTGGGGAAAATGAGTCTATTGGTCAGCCCGGTTTTTAGCCACGGAGAGTATACCACCGCCCAGGAGCCAGGGCATCAGCGGTGAAAGGTGATTTGTTCTCGCCCCTGCCAAGCTTATCCTGGCAGACCCTTCGTTCTGCTCAGGGTGGCAGACGAGGAGCACCGTTCAATCTGGAGAACGGAACCGGCGAATAATGTGGAAGAGATGCCGAGTATTACTCTTGCGGACCCACTATTTCCCTGAGGCATTGAGGGCTTCTATGCGGTCTGCACTTGGCTTCAGGATCGCATATAGGAAATCGTTGGTTGGAGTGGGCAAGTCCAGCTCCCGGGCCATCCGTACCACAGTGCCGGTCAGTCCCTCAAGTTCCACCGGGCGTTGTTCTGTGAAGTCTTTGGCCATCGATGCCCGGCCTTGACCGGGGAAGCGGTCCAGCGAGTCCATGGCCCAGGCTAGGGAGTCGGACATGATTGGCGCGCCGCGGGCCCGGCCCACAGCTAGCGCTTCTTCGATGGCACTCCGGATAAGAGCCCTGGTCTCGGGCTTGGTGCGCATCTCTTCATAGACGCAGTTGGCGGCGGCGCAGACAGCGGCGGAACCGGCGATGTAGGCAAACTTCTTCCAGAGCATGCCGGGCATGTTTTCGTGAAGGTTCACGCGCCAGCCGGCTTCCTGGAACCGCTGGAGCAGATTCTCGCCCCGGCGGGTGATGCCGACCTTCATCTCGCCAAAGGCAACCATACCGGGTCCGGCCTGAGTGACCACGCCCGGTTCCGAGACGCGGCCTTCCATGTAGGCTGAGCCGAACATCACATTGGCTTCGCCGACGGCCTCAGCCAGTATGTCGCCGTTGTCGATGCCGTTCTGCAATGTCAGCACCACGGTTTCCGGGCCGATCAGCGGCGGAAGATGACTGATGGCGTCCGGGTTGTGGTACATCTTCACGGTGAAGAGCACCAGGTCCTGTGGCTCTAGTTCGGAGGTATTGTCGGTGGCCTGACCGGGCACTGTGAATGTCCCGTCCAGTTGGCTTTCCACCCTGAGGCCGTTCTTTTTGATGGCCGCCAGATGGGCGCCGCGGGCGACGAAGGTCACATTGTGCCCGGCACGCGCCAAGATGCCGCCGAAGTAACCTCCGACTCCTCCGGTCCCGATCACCGCCACTTTCATATGCTCAGCGGATCCTGTCATCATGGGTCACCAATCTCCATCCCCGAAAAATCAGATCAGACTCGGCCGGGGATTTTCTTATTACGAATTATCTTATCCGGTGATTAATCCCGGCTTTCCACCGGATAACTGAACTCTTCACGCAGGTCTCTTTTCAGGATCTTGCCCATCACATTACGTGGAAGTTCTCCGACGAATACAACTGAGCGGGGGCGTTTGTATCCCGCCAGCTTCTCCCGGCAGAACTCGATTATCTGCTCTTCAGTAACCAGGTCTGAGCGGCCGACCACCACTGCCCGTACCTCTTCACCCCATTCCACATCGGGCACGCCGATAACCGCCGCATCGTCCAGTTCTGGATGAGAACGGAGCACCTGTTCCACCTCTTCAGGGGAGATCATCTCTCCGCCCCGCTTGATGAAATCCTTGGCGCGGCCCGACAAGAAGATATAGCCGTCTTGGTCCTGGTATCCCAGGTCTCCAGTGTAGATCCAGCCATTTCGAAGTGTGTCGCGGGTCGCCGATTCCTGCTGCCAGTATCCCGCCATCATTCGAGACCCCCGGGCGACTATTTCGCCGGTCTCATCCACCGCCACCGTCTCCCCGGCTTCGTCGACGATTTTCACCTCGACATCATCCAGCGGTTTTCCGATGGACGTGAGCCGCTTGAGTTTGGTCTCGATCTCTTCCGGACTGCCGTCCAGCACGTGGTCGTCCGGCGGCAGCATAGTAATGGTTGAGGCCGTCTCAGTCTGGCCAAACGCATTGATGAACCGCGCGCCGGGGAATTTGTCGATGGCCTGGCGGATGACTTCCAAGGGCATGGGAGCGGCGCCGTAGGTGATGACGCTGAGTGACGAAAGGTCGAAATCGGAGAAATTTGGGTGCGCCATGAGATGCTTCAACATGGTCGGCACCAACATTGCCCGGTTGACCTGGTTTTCGTGGGCCAGACTCAACCATTCCCCCGGCTCAAATTGCCGCATCACCACCAGCGTCCGCCCACCGTAGACTGCGGCCAGGGCGGCTTGGAGTCCGGCGATGTGGTAGAAGGGCACGGTTATCAGGTTGCTTTCTTCTATCTCCGGGTCGGCAGGTTCAACGGTGGCCAACAGATATGACGAGAAGCTGTCATGGGTCAGCATCACGCCCTTGGGCACCCCGGTGGTGCCGGCAGTGAACATGATCACCGTAGTGTCTTCGTCGCCGGCCTCTGGGAAGTGCATCTGGTCCGGGGAGGATTCGGCGAGTAAGGCTTCATAGTTCTTGTGAGCGCCGTCGGCCTCGCCGTCCAGCAAGATGATCCCGTTAGATAGCTGGCTGCCTTCGGGGACCAGGGAAAGGTACCGTTCTCCCAGCAGTAGAACGGAAGGCTCCGCAATCTCAAGCATCTGCGCCAGTTCCTCGGTCTTGGACCTGAAATTGATTGGCACGTAGATGGCGTCCAGTTGGGCCGCCGCGAAGTAGGCCTCGATGCACTGGTTGGTGTTGACCTGCATGGTCGCCACCCGGTCACCGGGAACGACTCCCATCTCCGATAAACCGTTCGCAAGACGGTTGACCCGCTCGGCCAACCCTTCAAAGGTGATGGTTTGGCCGTCAAATATGACCGCCGGCCGGTCGGGCACAATCGCCCCGGCAATCATCAAAAATTCAGAAGTGTTCATCCAAACGCTCTCTTTGTTTAACGGCCGGTCAGGAACTGGCCAACCGGGCCGCAACTCGTCTTTCCAATTCCAATGCCTTGGGCAGGTCCAGGTCCATACCTTGCCGGAGCAATTGCTTCATCCCGGCCACCGCCTCGATGGTCGGCTCGGCCAGACTGGCCGCCAACTGCCAAGCTTCATCCCGCAGCGATTCCGGCGCCGTCAACCGGGTTACTAACCCCATTTCGAGGGCCTCTTCCGACTCGATTCGCCGTCCGGTCAATAGCAGGTCCAATGCTTGGGACCGACCCACCGCTCTGGGAAGGGTCTGAGTGCCGCCCGCCGCCGGAATCATTCCCAATTGGACCTCCGGCCAGGCGAACACTGTGCCTGTGGCGCCAATCCTAAGGTCGCACAGCAGTGCGATCTCCAGACCGGAGCCGATGCAATAACCGTGCACTGCGGCGACGATAGGTTTGTCCAAGTTTACTAGTTGCCCCCAAACGTCCCTTTCCCAGCGCACCTGGCGGGCGATGACCTGGGACGGAGCTGAGCCGAACTCGGTCAGGTCCGCGCCGGCGCAGAACCCCCGGCCCTCACCGGTGATCAATAGTGCGCCGACCTCAGGGTCCTGGGTAACGGCCGATAACGCCTCGGAGAAGTCGTCCCTCATCTGGATGTTATAGGCGTTTACCACCTGGGGCCGGTTCAACGAGATATGGGCCACGGCGTCGTGCTTCTGGAACAACAAAGTCTGGAAAGCGGACGAAGTAGACATAACGGGGCTAGGCTTGCGGAACGGCCCTTGCGTAGAGGTCGTCTAATTCTACCTCTGTGTAGCGGAGGCCGATGTTCTCCAGGTTGTGGGCGTCGCTCACTTCCATCAGCATCAGGTTGTGTTCGGTGGCTATCTCGGCCACCTGGTCCTTCCGGATGTGCCAATTATGGATGTAGTTGTCAATCTCGATGGCGTGGATATCCGGCTCGATCAGGATCTCCGGCGAGTAATAGCCGGGGTGGCAGTAGGTCCGGAAGACACCGCCGCCATCAGGCAGGAAAAGCTCGGCAACCTGGTATTCGGCGAAGGGGTTGGCCTCGGGGCGAATCTCGATCTCCCAGCCGGGGAGGATGGTCACCTGGCCGGGGAAGTTTTTCTCCACCAACTCGCGGAACTCCATACCCCAATCTTTATTGTGGTGGTCGGTGATTCCGATGCCGTCGATGCCCTTGGATTTGATTTGGTTGACCACTTTCTCGGCTATCTCCACGGATGGAGGCACGAAATTGAAGGCCTCCCACACATGGGTGTGGAGGTCCAGTTTTAACTTCACAGGTTTTCCTTTGTCATGCCGATGAAAGGTCTCATCATCAGGAGCCCTTGAACTCTGGACCGCGTTTTTTCAAGAAGGACTTAATCCCCTCAGCCCGGTCGGCAGTGGATTGCAGTATAACGTTAAGGTCCGCTTCCAGTCCCAAACCCTGGTCTAGCGATAAGTCCATCCCCTTGCCCACTGCCTCCTTGGCGTAGCGCGCGCCTAATGGACTTCCTCCGGTGATCTGCGCCACAAGCTCGGCCACGGAGTCAGCCAGTTGGCCCGGCCCTTCGGTCACCCGGTTTACTAGACCGATGGATAGCGCCTTTTTGGCGTTTACAATCCGTCCGGTGAGGAGCATGTCCCGCGCCCAGGCCGGTCCGATCAGCCGGGGCAGCCTTTGAGTGCCTCCGTCTTGCGGTAGAACACCCTGGGACAAACCGGGGAATCTGAATCGG
>VFHG01000113.1 GCA_009392075.1 SAR202 cluster bacterium | reverse complement strand
GGCCCAGCGCTCACCCCAAAGGTTGTCTGAGGCGTAGGCGCCGTCGATATTGTCCAGCAACGCGGCGACTTTCTCGGCCCGCGGCGAGATGCGCCCGTCCTGCTCACCCACTCGAAATACTGTGTGGCCCGAGTCCCGTCCCACCGCGCCGCCGCGGGTAACCAACGCCGGCTCCCAAAGCGCGACTTCGATGTGGGAGGCGATGCAACCTAGCTGCCGGTTGAACCCGACGATCTCGCCCATGGGGACATCGTTCCAACAATTCTGGAGGGAGACGAAGAAGCCGTCTTCACGGACGTAACGCTTGATGAAATGGGTGGCCCATTCGGTGTCGTAAGACTTAACTGATATAAAGACCCAGTCGAAAGGGACCGAGATGTTCTGGGCCTCGGTCAGGTGCATGGCCTTCACCGGCACGGTGAACGGTCCCTGACTGCCAGTAACGTGGAGACCGTCGGTCCGCATCTTCTCAACGTGCTCCGGCCACATGTCCACGAAGGTCACGTCTTCGCCGATCTTGCTCAAGAAGGCCCCAACATAGCTCCCTAGGGCTCCCGCGCCCATGATCCCGATCTTGTCGCCCATGTTGCCTCTCCTAGGTGTTGGCGCTCCGATGCCTTATAAGTGGCCCAAGTGCGCCAGCCTTACGTTGTAGATATGGCCCAGGTCTTGAATCTCAGCGATCACCTCAGGCGGGACTGGGTCGTCCAGCCCGATCACCATCATGGCCCGGCCTCTGAGAGCCAGGCGGCCAACTTCCATGAAGCTGATGTTGATGTTGTGTCGGCCGGCAATCATGCCTACCGCTCCGATCGACCCCGGCTGGTCTTGGTTGTCCACGAACAGCATGTAGGGAGTGGTAGGCACGATGTCCAGCCAGTAGTCGTCGATCTTCACGATATGCGGCTCGTTCCGTAGGGATGTTCCCGCCAAGGTGATCTTTCCCTCGGTGGTCTCGATGGTTGCGCTGACGATGCTGGAATATTCTTGAGCCGAGGTGTTGTGTTGCTCGGTAATGTTCAGGCCGCGTTCCCTGGCCAGCACCGGCGCGTTGATCAGGTTCACCTGACCCGTAGTGATCGGCTCCATCAACCCGGCCAGAACGGCGGCCTGCAGAGAACGGGTGTCATGTTCGGCAATCTCGCCTTCGTAGCTGATGGTTATGCCCAAGAATTGGCCGTCGGCCAGGTGAGTCAACAGCTTCCCGACCACCGTGGCCACGGGAACGTAGGGGGCCAAGACTGCATGGACTTCAGGGGCAACGAACGGGGCGTTAACCGTGTTCCGTGCCGGTTCGCCGTTCAATACCGCCAGCACCTGTTCCGAGGCTTCGATGGCCACTTCCCGCTGGGCCTCTTCGGTGGACGCGCCCAGATGGGGTGTTACCACCACCTTGGGGTGTCCGACCAGTTCCGTGTTCTGCGGCGGCTCCTGGGCGAACACGTCCAGCGCTACTCCGCCCAATTGGCCCGATTCCAACCCGTCCAATATTGCTTGTTCGTTCACCAACTCACCGCGGGCCACGTTTATCAACCTGGCGCCGGGCTTCAGCAGGGCCACCTGGTCTGCGCCGATCATATTCCGCGTGCCGTCGGTCAGCGGAGTGTGCAGGGTGATGAAATCAGCCTGCGCTAGTAACTCTTCCAATGAAAGTAGGTCAATGCCCATTCGCTTGGCATAGTCGGGGGACACGAACGGGTCGTACCCCACCAGTTTCATATCAAAGCTCTGAGCGCGCCGGGCCACCTCTGAGCCCACACGACCCAACCCGCAGATGCCCAAGGTCTTGTTTCGGACCTCAACGCCCATGAAGGCGCTGCGCTTCCACTCGCCGGACTTCAATGACTGATGGGCCGAGGGCACGTTTCTAGACAAGGCCAACATCAGGGCCATGGTGTGTTCAGCGGCAGCCACGGTATTGCCCGTGGGGGCATTAACAACGGCGATGCCGGCGCTGGTGGCGGCCTCCAGGTCGATGTTGTCGACACCGATCCCGGCGCGGCCGACAACCTTCAACAACTTGGCTGTCTCGATGACCTCTTTGGTCACCTTGGTCTCGCTACGGACCACCAGGCCGTCATACTCGCTGATGATGGCCAGCAGTTCCCGAGGTGTCATACCCGTCTTAACATCAACCTCGGCACGGGATTCAAGCAGTTCAACGCCCTCCGCGCCGATAGGGTCTGCAACCAGAATTCTGGGCATGGATATCTTCCTGTTGTTAAGTGGGAATTAAAACGCCGCCGTGCTCGGATCAAGCTGCATTCCAAGCCTGGCATAACGAGGATAAACTATAGCACAATCAGAATGTGACAGCGGCAGATGAATGCTTCACGGCAACCTTGACCACGATGCCTGCACAGGCTAGGATAGGCGTTTACCGGCGTCCGTCGAATTGACGATACTGCTACCCTGATTACATGCAACGAACCGACCCCACCACCGCCGCCACCATAGGCATAGTTCAACGCTACAACGAATCCTTCAACCAAGGCGACGTTGATGGTGTGATGGCCGCCATGACCGGCGACTGCGTGGCGGAGACGCCCATTCCTCCGCCCGACGGATCGAGGTTCCAGGGTCACGGGCCTTGTGGCAGGATTTCTTCCAGTCTACGTCCAACATCGAGTTCGCCACCGAAGACATGTTCGCCAGCGGCGACCGGTGCCTGGTTCAGTGGCTGTTCACCTGGGTCGGCCAAGACGGCCAGCCGGGCCGAGTCCGCGGCGTCGATTATTCAAAGTAAGAAACAGCAAAGTAGCCGAGAAACTGGTGTATGTGAAGGGCTGAGCATCCACTCATCCTCATACGATAAAAGCTCAAGATTCCGGAGGTTATGACATGTTCTTGATGCGGTTCACCGAACGGGCCTACACGGCCTATACCGAGGAAGCCGTGAGAAACAGCCCCAACGAAGCGGTGCGGCTGACCTTCTCCAACAGCAATTTCGACCCCAAGGTCGGCGCCCGTCAGTACAACGAGTACCTGGACGAATACGAATACTGCGAGGAGGCCGGCTTCGATGGGCTTATGCTCAACGAGCACCACAATACCCCCACCTGCCTGGGCGCAACCATGAATCTGGAAGCGGCGATCCTGGCCCGCAACACGAAAAAGCCCAAGATTGTGTTGATGGGCAACCCGTTGCCAACATTTGAGAACCCCCTGCGCGTGGCCGAAGAGATAGCGGAGATCGACATGATCTCCAACGGTCGGGTGGTTTCTGGATTCGTTCGCGGCACCGGCGTTGAGAGTCTGGCCGCCAACATCAACCCACTCCATAACCGCGAGAGGTTTGAGGAAGCCCACGATCTGATAATCAAAACTTGGACCACTCCCGGCCCTTTCCGGTGGGAGGGCAAACACTACCATTTCAGGGTGGTCAATCCTTTCCAGACCCCGTTACAGAAGCCTCATCCACCGGTGTGGATTCCTGGCCTGGGCAGCCCGCAGACCCTGGTCTGGGCCGCCGAGCGAGGCTACCCCTACATCTACCTGGAGACCGACCCCCAGGGCACCCAGGACATGATGACCATCTATACCGAGACGGCCCGTGAGAACGGCTACGAGCCTGGCCCCGAGAATTTCGGCTACCTCTGCCGCATCCACGTACAAGACACCGACGAGAAAGCCTACGAATCAGCCAAGGGTTTCTTGACCGGCAACGTTGGCGTGGGCCGCGTCCCGATGCCCAAGGACTACATGCTGCCCGTGGGCTACAGCGGCAACCGCGACGACCCAGCGCGGGCCAGATACCAGGGCCGCATCCGCAAGGACGCCTTCTTGGGACTGGGCCTGGAAACGGCGTCCTACGATGAGATTCTGGCCTCCAACCGCTGGATCGTGGGTAGCCCGGAAACTGTCATCAGGAAGCTACGGGAGACCCTGTCGGTCATCCGCCCAGGCATCCTGGGCGTCTGGACCAACGACGGCGACACGACGCATGCCGACACCATGCGCTGCCTGAAACTTATGGGCCAAGAAGTGCTCCCCGCGATACGTGAGATCGGAGCGGACCTGGAGCTAACCGACCCATTCCAGAAAGCCGCGGCGGCGACTTCCTAGGGGCCGTCGAAGCTGACAGCTATCAGCACTCAGCTTTTGGGTTGGTTACGTAGGTACATCATCTAAAGTTCTATTGAAAATAAACGGTCGGGCAAAGCCCGGCTTTAGGCTGGAAGCTACCAGCCTCCAAAGGAGAAAAAATGGTTGCCTTTACCGAAGAGATGGTGGACGTTGGTGGAACCAAGGTCCACACCCTGAAGGGCGGATCGGGCGAGCCTCTATTGCTGCTCCACGGCGCCGGTGGGAACAACGGCTGGCTGCGCTTCGCAGACGCCCTAGCCGAGAAGTACACGGTCTACTACCCATCCCACCCCGGCTATGGGAAGTCGAATCGCCCCGACTGGCTAGAAACCATTCCAGACATGGCCTGTTTCTACACCTGGTATCTGGAAACCCTCGGGCTGGAGGGCATCCGGGCCATCGGGTTCTCCATGGGCGGATGGATCGCATCTGAGATTGCAGCCATGTGCAACCACTCATTCAGCAAGCTAATGTTAGTGGACGCCGTTGGCATCAAGCCCAACGATTCGGAGATCACCGACATCTTTATCATCAGCCCGGCCCAAGTACTTGACCTGCTATACCATGACCCCAGCCAGTCGCCCGAATACCAGGCGCTCTACGGGACTGAACCCACACCCGAACAGGTCAATCAGGCGGAGTCCAACCGCGAGATGGCCGTGAGACTCTGCTGGAAGCCGTACATGCACGACCCGCGGTTGACCAGTCTGCTGCAACGAGTCAAGATTCCCACCCGAATGGTCTGGGGACGGAACGACCAGATCGTTCCCCTGGAATGCGGTGAACTCTTCAAGAAGGCGATCAACGGCTCCGACCTGGTGGTCATCGACAACTGCGGTCACTCCCCACAGGTCGAAAAACCTGAGGAGTTCACCAAGGCCGCCCTGGAATTCTTAGCCTAACTAAACCAACAGCCATCAGCTGTCAGCTTTCTCCAAAGGAGAAACATGAGTCTGGACGTTTACTACTTCACAGAGATGCCCTACCACTACATCGACGATGAGTTGGCGGAGCAGTGGCCATCCCTGCGTCTCACCTTTCCCAATAGTTACTTCGACCCCAACAAGGCCACCGACCTGTTCAAGCGGTACCTGGACGAGTTCCAGTACGCCGAGGAGACGGGGTTCCAGGGTCTGATGATCAACGAGCACCACAACACCCCGTCCTGCATGGACGTCGAGGTGAATATCACCGGCGGCATCCTGGCCCGCCTGACTTCCAAGGCCAAGATCCTGATGCTGGGCAACATGCTGCCCACATCCGATAACCCACCGAGACTGGCTGAAGAGATCGCCATGCTGGATGTCATCTCGGGCGGCCGCATCGTCTCCGGCTTTGTCCGTGGCATCGGGATTGAAAGTTGGGCCAACAACACCAACCCCGTCCACAACCGGGAGCGGTTCGAGGAATGTCACGACCTAATCATCAAGACTTGGACCACCCCCGGCCCCTTCCGCTGGGAGGGCAAGCACTACCAGTACCGGGCGGTGAACCCGTGGATGGTGCCAGTGCAGAAACCCCATCCCCCGGCTTGGGTCCCGGGGACCGGCAGCCCTGAGACGGTCGAGTGGGCGGTCAAACACCACTACACCTATGCCGCGTTCTTGACTGAGCTTACCAGGGCCAAACAATTATTCGGTAGCTACCGGGAACAAGCCGCCGAAGCCGGTTGGGAGGCGGGACCGGATAAGTTTGCGTTCATGATCTGCGCGCACGTCAACGAGACGGACGAGAAAGCTCAGGAATCAGGCAAAGCCTTCATGTGGCGTATGGGCCATCCCCTCAAGGGACCCAGGGAATACTGGGCGCCGCCGGGATACTTCTCCCAGGCCGGTGTCGCCGCCAATGCAGCACGCCGGCAGCGTCCGATGAACGAGATGTCCTACGAGGAGCTACAGGAGCACAATCACCTAGTGGTGGGCAGCCCAGAGACAGTCATCAAGAAGCTGCGCCACATCAAAGAAGAACTGGGCATCGGCTCCCTGCTGTTGGAAACCCAAGGCGGCCCGCTCTCCCACGAAGACACCATGCGGTCCATAAAACTCATGGGCGAAGAGGTAATTCCGGCGCTACAAGACTAGCAAGAACCTAATGTCCCTTCCCCCTCGCATGGGGAAGGTTAGGATGGGGGCGCTTACCCCGCATCAACCAACCTCCGAACCCCTAACCTAGAATAAACAAGGCACGCCCATCTCGCCGCAAGTGTCCCGTATCCAATCGGCTACGTCCGGATGGAGCGGTATGCCCTCTTCACGGCGGACTTCTTCCACCTCGGCTTCAGGCTGGCCGGCCACCAGAACGCGGTCATGTCCCGGCGCCGGCTTGGTGGTCTTCATCATGGTCAACCACTCGTCCATCTCAACTTTGAACGGGCCTACGTCGGTGAACGCCTCAATACTGTAGGCCGCGACCATATGGCCGAAGTTGGGCCTGCCAGGCACGGCGCCGTAACCAAACCCGGTCAATACTCCGGCCAGAATGTCCACCATGCAGGAGAAGCCGTAGCCCTTGTGGGAGCCCAATTCACGGTTGCTGCCAAGAGGGACCAACGTGACCTTCTCTGGGGCTTCTGACTCCTCCATGATCGGATTGCCGTCTTCGCCGGCCAGCCAGCCGCCGGGGATGGGCGACCCCAGACGCGCCGCGATGCGTATCTTGTTCACGGCCACAGAGCTGGTGGCCGCGTCGAACACGAAGGGCGGTTCCTTTAAGGCCGGCACCGCGATGGCGATGGGGTTGGTGCCCAGCCTTGGCTCGGCGCCAAAGGTGGGCAGCACCGAGGGCGGGCAACTGGTCATGCAGATGCCGATCATGTCATGCTCTAAGGCCAACATGGCGTGATAGGACGCCATGCCCAGGTGCCGGGCGTTGCCGATGGTCACCATGCCCAGACCCACATTCTTGGCCTTTTGAATAGCGATGTCCATAGCTTTTGGTGTGATGATCGTCCCCAGGCCACGGTCCGAATCGATGGTCGCCGTGCTGGGAGTCTCCCGGACCACCTTCCAATTGGGCTTCGGGTTGATAGACCCCTCTTGGTACCCGGTGATGTAGCTGCTCAGCATGTTGGACACGCCGTGGGAGTCCACCCCCCGAAGGTCCGCAAGAACTTGCACGTCGGCGGCCAGCAGGGAATCTTCAGGCGACACGCCCAGCTTTTCGAAGATCCCGGCCACAGTATTTCTCAGGTCGTCTCCCTGAACGAATTCGGCGTCGTCGTGGCTAACCTTGAACTGCTCTAGCAATTTATATCTCCTCGGCTGGGCGGTGATTGCAGGCTGGTCGCTCTCCCGAACCTACTTGCCTGCGTGATAATTTTCGACGAAAGTATAGCATTCGGCCTACGCTCCTCGACTCCCCTTGGCCTCAGGCGGTCACGTTGCTATAATTCCGCCATCCCAGGCGACCCCACATCCTCGATCTTCCCCTTTAGGTGCCGAATGACCGACCCCAAAGACCAGGCCCTCGACTTCCTCTCCCGGCTGGGCAGCAACCCGGCAACAGCCTTCTGGGAAGATGGCGTGGCCGCAACGGTCAAGGCCATCCTGACTGAGATTGGTCTTGGGTACCAGCAGGACGACTTTGGTAACATCATTGCCAAGGTTACCGGCACGGATTCCACCGCCAACCAGCTGGCCATCATCGCCCACATGGACCATCCCGGTTTTGAGATAACCGCTAGCCACCCGAACGGGTACATCGCCACAGCAATGGGCGGAGTGCCTCCTTCCAGCTTCGAGGCCAGCGTTCCGGTCCAGGTCCTGCTCCCTGACGGCACCAGGATCAGCGGCACAACCGCGGGGAAGCATGGCGACGATAAAGACCGCCAATTGGTAATTAAGCTTGACCAACCACAGGACCTGGAACCGCCCGTCTCCGTCGTTTTTGACCTTGTTGATTTTGAACTGGACGGCGAACACATCCGCATGCGGGCAGTAGACGACCTTGCCGGGTGTGGCAGCATCCTGGCCGTTCTATCTCAGTTAACGGCGGGCGATGCGCCTCCTGGAGATGTATACGGCGTCTTCACCCGCGCCGAAGAGGTCGGCTTGGTCGGCGCAAGGCTAATGGCCGAAGTGGGAACCCTTCCTTCGGAAACGCTAGTGATCTCCGTAGAATCCAGCCGGACCCTGCCGGGCGCGGAGATGGGCGAAGGACCGGTCATCCGGGTCGGCGACGCAGGCTTCACTTTCACCGCCGACGCTGAATCGGTGCTGATCCGGGCCCGCGAGACCCTCAGGGAGCGGGACAGCGGGTTCAAATGCCAGCGGCAATTGATGAGCGGCGGCACCTGCGAAGCCAGCGCCTTCGCCGTCTTCGGCTACCAGACCACCGGCATCGCCTTCCCGCTGGGCAACTACCACAACGGCGCG
>VFHG01000112.1 GCA_009392075.1 SAR202 cluster bacterium | reverse complement strand
CACCACCGCCACTTGCCTGTAAACGCCGGAGTTCACCAAAGCCGCCGCCATAACCATGGCGTGCACCGGGCCGCAGCAGAAAGCCTTTACATCTGATCCTGAGGCATTGCTGCAGCCGCACATCTCGGCGATTCCCTTGGCCAGATTACCGCCGCCCCGTTGGTATCTCTCGCCAACAGCCTCTTCACCACAATTGATAACGTACGGTATATCGTTGGGGTCGATGCCAAGCTGCGACATCAATGTGCGGAAAGCCATTGCGGCGCTGACCTTGCACGACAGGTTTTCCAGAAGCACGTCGGGAGTCAGAGTGGCGTCTTGGTCATGGGCTCCAACTATACATCCAACAGTCCGTCCGTCACCGAGTTGCAACGGTAACCTCTCCGCCGTTTCAGTGAGCATTTCTTTTATCTTTGAATGGGGGTGGCCCTGACCCAGTTTTCCCAGGTCATCCCCTGAAATCAATGGGTGGTCGGCAACGGTGGCCGATATATCTTTTATGAAATCCTCATCCAGCCAGACAAGGTCAAAGGAGTCGCCGATCTTCAGCAGACCGTAGAATTCCTCTTCGGGCATTATCTCGCCATGGGGGTTCCACCTGGGGGATTCGCCGTTCAACCCGTGCCACGGCCTTGGAGTCTTCAGCAGTTCATCCGGGTAAATGCCCCCGAGAAACGCGCGGTTGGGAAGATAAGCAGCGGCCTCTGAGAAAGAGCGGAGATGAGAAGCTAAATCGGTCGCAAGTCCTGGATCCAGCATCAAGTCCCGGGAGGGTTTGGAGCCGTGTTGAACCAGACCAGGTGTGTGGGCCAGGAAGTAGCGAACGCCCTGAATCACCGGCGCTTTTGAGACAGTTTCAGTTTGCATGTTGGTCGGTCGAGTATAGCAGTGGGTTTTGGGCAGTTCAAACACGTTGGGCCAGCCACGAGAGAGGGTTGCCAAAACATTGTATGGCCCGCATCATAAACACGATTTTCGAAGAATCCAAACTAACCAGAGGACAATATGCGTCTGACGCTGGCCATCCACGATATTGGTTCAATCACCCTTGGCGCCGCGACAAAATTGGAAGGCAACAAGTTGGAAGTGGACCCGGTCGAACTGCGGCAACTTCTATTGGAAGACAGCAGATTGCAGTCTGTCGACATTGAGACCGTAAGCCCCGGCGAAGAATGCCGGATCGGGGTCGTCTACGACATAATTGAACCACGAGCCAAAGAGCCCGGTTCGGGATCAGATTTTCCTGGCATCCTGGGCCCCATCAAGATGGCGGGCCAAGGAACCACTCATGTTTTGCGCGGCGCAGCAGTTACGGTTGTTGATGATGGCGCCACCCTGGAGAACGCCAAAATACTCGAGATGACCGGGCCTGCGGGCGAAGCCTCTCCATACACGTCACTGCATCATCTGGTCATCACCCCGCACCCGGCTCAAGGACTAGAACGCCACACTGGGCTCGCTGTTACCCGCCTGGCATCTGTGACGACAGCGGTTTATCTGGCCAAATGCACTTTGGAAATCACACCGGACTCCGCGGAGATTTTCGACTCGGAAGGACCCTTTGTGAAAGACAGGGAGGGTCTCCCGCGTCTCGCTTACATTGGACAGATCCACTCCAGGCAGAGAGTGGCCGAAATAGACGAAAAGATTCTCTACGGTGACAACACGGCCGGCATGGTGCCGGTCTTACTCCACCCCAATGAATGGCTCGACGGCGCGGTTGTCACTTGCAATCGGGCAATGGGAGCAGAAACCTATTTTTACCAGAATCACCCAGTGATCACAGAACTGTACCGCCGGCATCAGCAAGATGAGATCACCTTCGTTGGGACAATAGCCACCGTAGCCGCATCCGATAACGAAGAGAGGGACCGGATTTGCATGCTTGCCGCAGAGCAAGCCAAGTGGAACTTGTCCGCAGATGGCGCCGTCCTCACGAAATACGGGGGAGGCGCGCCCCATGCCGATATGTCCCAGACGGCACTCCGGTGCGAGGAACTTGGTATACGGACAACCGTCCAAGTGTCCGATATGTCCTGGGACCGTCGCGCGGAGTCTGCGTTGCTCTTCAACTATCCTGAGGTCGACGCTATAGTGTACGTTGGCGGCCGAGACACCGATTGGCAGGTACCGGCGTCAGGCAGGGTTATCGCTGGCAACGCAGAGGTTGCCGAAGACTTGGGTGCGCCCCGAAAACTGTTTTCTACCAACGTCTGTGGAGTAGCCAGCCAACAGGGTATTTCTCGGCTGCGAGCCTTGGTCTACTAAACGTAATCCAAATCCCTAACAAAAGTTGAAGTTACTCACCCGACCGGGGAGGTCTACCTTATGCGAGTTGTCCATTATCTGAACCAGTTTTTCGGCGGTATCGGCGGAGAAGAACGTGCTGACACAGAACCCCGAGTCCATGATGAACCAGTGGGTCCGGGCCGGCTGTTGGAACAGGTAATGGGAGAAGACGCTCAGATAGTACGCACCATCGTCTGTGGGGATAACTACGCAACAGAGAATATGGACTCTCTGGAAGCATTCGTGGTTGAGAAGACCAAAGAGGTCCAGGCAGACCTTTTCGTTGCCGGTCCTTGTTTCGAGGCAGGCCGCTACGGTGTGGCCGCAGCGGGATTGTGCGTTGCTGTGTCGTTCGAGTTGGATATTCCCGTTGTAACCGGGATGGCCACGGAGAATCCGGGCGTTGACCTCCACCGCCAATCTTTATTCATCGTGGACTCGGGTCAAAACGCCGCAGCCATGCGTGATGTCCTGACCAAGATGTCGAAAATGGCCCACAAACTGGCTGAGGGCTGTCAGATCGGGTCGCCAGAAGAAGAAGGGTATATCGCCAGAGGCATACTTAAGGACGCCTTCGTCGAAGATACCGCCGCCGAGCGTTTGGTCGCCATGTTAAGCGCCAAGGTGAAGGGTGAGGACTTCGCATCTGAACTCCCGGCGCCCAGTTTTCCTGCGATTACCGCACCTGCCCCAGTTGTCGATATGTCTAAGGCAAAAGTGGCCATCATCACTGATGGAGGCCTGGTTCCAGCAGGAAACCCAGATAACATATCTGCCTGGGCGGCCACCAACTGGGGTGCGTACGATATTTCCGGCAAGGATGGTCTCCAGGGTGATGATTACGAAGTGAGTCACCGTGGTTACGACACGCGTTACGTCGAGCAAGCCCCAGATCGGCTGGTCCCGGTGGACGCGCTCCGTGAGTTGGAAGAGTCCAACGTCATTGGCGAGCTACACAACAAGTTTTTCTCCACATCGGGCTTGGTAAATCCTATTGCCAACAGCCGCCGCCTGGGTCGTGAGATCGCTGAGCAATTAAAGGAATCCGAAGTCGATGCCGTGATCCTCACATCAACTTGAGGCACCAGCACTCGCAGCGGCGCTGCGATAGCTACCGAGTTGGAAAAAGCCGGCATTCCGGTGTGCCACGTAACCTCCGTCGTTCCTGTCGCCAAGATGGTAGGCTCAAACCGAATCGTCCAGGGTCAGGGCATCGTCCATGTGATGGGCGACGCAAATCTGCCCGCCGAAGAAGAGAAAGAATTGCGTCGCAAGACCGTCCTGCAGGCGATCGAGGCCCTAAAGAACGAAGCTCCGTCCACTTAATCCATCCTGGGATAGAACTAGCTGATATGTTTCGTTTCTCCGTGCGTCCAAATCGCGCTCATCTTATTGATTGGCGGGAGTGGGGCGAGGACGCTTTTGAAGAGGCCCGCCAGCAAGACAAACTGGTAGTTCTGTTCATAACCGCTTTTTGGTGCGGCTTCTGCCAGCGGATGGATGAGAACGCACTCTCCGACGACGAGACCATTGCCCTGCTTAACGCGTTCTTCATACCTATCAGGGTTGAAGAATCGCAACGGCCCGATGTTGATCTTCGCTACAACCAGAATGGCTGGCCGTCAATCGCAATACTGACTCCCGATGGTGGGCATCTGTTCACCGTTAACTACATGGGCACCGACCCTTTCGTTGATCTTCTGGTCAGGACGGTGACCCAGTTCCAGTCAGACAAAGACACTCTATTGCAATCGGCAACCCACCCTCAATTAGCGGACTCCCCGCAGGCGAACGACTCCCAGCCGCTGGTGGCGTCGTTAGTTGGGGAGATCGCCGGTATGGTCGAGGGATTGGGAGATAGGGAAAATGGCGGCTATGGCTCCTATTTCAAATTCATCCACGCCGAGGCCAACGAGCTACTGCTGTACCTTTACGAGACTAGTGGCGAAACCGCCTATTTGGACCACGTTACCTTTACCCTAGGCAAGATGCTCCAAAGCGAGACGTTCCATTCCGAAGACGGTGGTTTCTTCCGTTACTCCTCCAAGCCAGATTGGAACGAGCCACACCCCGAGAAGCTCTTAGAAGACCAAGCCTCTCTTATCGGAAATTTTCTGCACGTATATCTGCTTACAGGAGGCGAGGCATACAGAAAATCCGCCGAAGAGCTTTTAGAGTTCCTTGACTCCACACTCCTCGACACTGACGGCGGCGCGTTCTTCGGATGCCAGGACTATGTGCGCACAGAAGACCGCGTTGAGTCGTCCCCCATGATCTCGGTGATCGACAATTACATCTACTGCGACTCCAACGCACGCACCGTGGTTGCTCTCCTGGACGCTTGGTGGATCTTGGGCCGGGAAGGTTGCCGAGAGCGGGCACGACTGGTCCTAGAAGTTCTATGGAAGTCACTTAGGGCCTCGGATGGAGGAATGTATCACTATTCAGACGGAGAGCCCCACGCTCCTGGACTTTTGGCCGATACGGCGGCAGCGGGTGGAGCGTTTCTGAAAGCCTACTCTGTGCTTCAGGACGAGGAATACCTAGACCGGGCCAAGTTACTAGCGGCCGACCTGGTTTCCATGCACCGGAGCGCTGACGGTGGTTTCTTCGATATCAGTCAAAAAGGCCCCGCCAACTTGCAGGTCCCCATCGCGGAACTTCCGCAAAATGCTGCTGTTGCTTCTTTCTTTGTTCGCCTGTCAGACCTGACAGGCGAACTGACCTACCGAGAAGAAGCCGTCTCGGCCTTAAAGCGATTCCCCGGCGCCCACCGCCAGTTCGGCGCTTTCGCCGCGGGGTTCGGTCAGGCCCTTGCCAGGCTGCTCACTTTACCGCTGATTGTTACGATTAACGGTTCCCCCGGCAGTCCAGATGTTCGAGATTTAACGCTGGCCGCCACAACACAACTGGGACACGGAGACGTGGTCATCAATTTTCAGGAAGCGTCGCAGGGAACTGACGCCTGGGCTGACATCCAAATGAGGGGTCGCCTACTCGGTTCCATATCCGACCCTGCAAATTTTAAACCCGACAGAATCAGAGAATTAGCGAGCAACTAGAACTTCAATTTAACGCAAAGCTAACAATCTGGAGGCAGTCCAATGGCAGAGATTTATGGACCTGACCACGTTGGCAGCCTACCGCGACCTGAAGCCCTCAAGAGTCTGCGGTTGATTTCTACCCAATAATTTGAGGTAAAGGGCCACCGTTCTGCATAGGCGGTGGCCCTTCTCTAATTGTCGCCCCATGTCCCCGTGGCTATAATCGCCCGGCAAAGAAATAATCTGGGGAGAAGTTATGTTTGCATTTTTTGCAACCGCCAAGATTAAGGCTGGTCACCGCGCCGAGTTCATCGAGGCCACCAAGGGCGTCTTCGTCAGTTCCACCAACGACGAGCCCGGTTGCCTCCACCTCGCCCTCCACGCCGATCCTAACGACGAGAACATCGTCTACCTCTACGAGGTCTATGTGGACCGCGCCGCCTGGGAGACCACCCACCGCGCCGCCCCCCACTTCACCAAATGGCTCGAGACCGTTTCACCCTGGTTCGACGGCGACCGAACCCGCGTGGAACTGGCCCCTATCTTTACCAAGGACAAGGGGAAGGTCTAAGCGCTCGACCACAGACTAGAGTTAGAATTTGCGCCGGCAATAAAATTGAGTTGGAGTAATCCGCCATGTCCCAATTGCATTTCGCCTCCGCCACCGAACTGGCCAGCAAGATCAAACGCCGCGAGATCAGTGCCGCGGAACTGCTGGATCACTTTCTGGGGCGGGTGGAAAAATACAATCCGCGCCTGAACGCCATCATCTGGATGGATGTGGAGGGTGCCAGGGCGCGGGCCAAGGCGGCGGACGAGGCCCTGGCCAGGGGCGAGGATTGGGGGCCGCTGCACGGCCTGCCCATGACCATAAAGGAATCCTTCAACCTGGCGGGCAGCCCCACCACCTGGGGGCGACCGGAACTAAAGGACAATATTCCAGACAGCAATGCCGTGCTGGTGGACCGCCTGCTGGCCGCCGGCGCCAATATTTTCGGCAAGACCAACGTACCGATCAATCTGGCGGATTGGCAATCGTTCAACGAAATCTACGGCACCACCAATAACCCCTGGGATCTGTCATTGACCCCGGGCGGCTCATCGGGCGGCTCGGCGGCGGCGCTTGCCGCCGGCCTGACCGGGCTGGATGCGGGCAGCGATATCGGCGGTTCGATCCGCAATCCAGCCCATTATTGCGGTGTCTTCGGACACAAGCCGACCTATGGCATAGTGCCCGGTGACGGCCAAGCCTTACCGGGGGTATTCAGCCGCCCCGATATCGCCGTGGTCGGCCCCTTGGCGCGCAGTGCCGAAGATCTGGCCCTGTCGTTGGATATCGTGGCGGGGCCGGACCACTTCGCCGCCGCTGGCTGGCGGCTGCAATTGCCGCCTCCGCGCAGAAAGGCGCTGAAGGATTTCAAGGTCGCGGTCATGCTGTCCGATCCCGCGGCCGAGGTGGAGCAATCCTATCAGGATTGTCTGCAGGGCGTGGCCGACGCGTTGGCCAGGGCCGGGGCCACGGTCAGTGATACGGCGCGGCCGGATATCGATACCGCGCGGGCCTTTGAGCTTTTTATCTTGTTGCTGCGGGCCGCCACCTCGCGCAGGGCCACCGAAGAGCAACAGGACTATTTCAGGCAGGTTGCCGCCGATACCAAGATCGACGGGGACAGCTATCTCTCCCGCATGGCGCGGGGTGTGTTGCTGCAACATCGCGATTGGCTGGGTCTGGATAACGAAAGGGCCATCATGCGCCATGCCTGGTCGGAATTCTTCCAGGACTGGGATATCCTGCTTTGCCCGGCCGCGGTATCGGCCGCCTGGCCCCATGATCAGGCAGGAGAACGCCATGACCGCACCATCACGGTCAATGGCCAACAGCAATACGGCGTGGATCAGATGTTCTGGGCCGGCTATCCCAACATGGTTTATCTGCCGTCCACCGTTGCCCCCGCCGGGCAGAGCCCCGAGGGTCTGCCCCTGGGCCTGCAGGCGGTGGCGGCGGAGGGTGAGGACAAGACGGCGATCGAATTTTGCCGCCTGACGGCAAGTGAAATCTTCGGCTTCCAGGCGCCACCCGGTTACGAATAGCGCCTCGTGTCGAAAGCGCTTAGAGCATGTTTCTTCTAAACATGCTCGGACTCTTAAGGGAGGAGGGATTGAATCAATTACTTGGATCGCGATGGCGAATCGAATTAGTTGAATATTGCTCTAGCAGGCCGCTGAAAAACCCGCCGAATGATTTGATTTGCGGAGTGTTTTGACCTCAGGGCGCAGCGGTTTTGGGCTCGAATTGACGGCGTTATAGTCCCCCATCAACTTGGCCAGGGAGTACAAGAGTCCTCTAAATCCTGCCATATCAAACCTCCAGAGATACTGCCTATTAACCGCCCGATCCACCATTAGTCCCACATGATCGGTGAGAAATCCTTGTCCACAATCATAGATCGGTCGCACTTCGGACATTTACGAGGGTGGTTCCATAATTCTGTTCGGTGAGCTTTGGATTTATCGCAATAGAACTCTGTGGGGACCCAGTCCTTGTCCATCGCCAACCAAGGTTCCTCGGTAGTCACAACGTCCTTTATTTCCTGACAGTCGTAACAACGGACTGTAGAAGTTGCCGCAGCCATGCCTACGTCGTTGCCCCCGCTAACAAAAGCCTCGTA
>VFHG01000111.1 GCA_009392075.1 SAR202 cluster bacterium | reverse complement strand
CAGACCCGGCTCCACCAACGCCAGGCGGTTTTCGGTGTCCACTTCCAGGATGTGGTTCATGCGAGGGAAAGCAACCTGGATGCCGCCGGGAGCGGTGATCGCGCCGCCGCTGAGGCCTGTACCGGTGCCGCGTCCCACCACTGGGACGCCAGCGCGGCGCGACAGTTTGATGATCTGGCTTACCTCTTGAGCGCTGCTGGGAAATACCACGGCATCGGGCATGCCCCGGTCAACCGAGCCGTCGTATTCAAAGACCAGCAGATCATCGGAGTGGTAGACCACGTTCTGCTTTCCGACGATAGCCTGGAGGCCCTTCAAAAACTGCTTGAAATCCATGCCTGGAACCCGCTAGTCAACGATTGCTTATTTTCTGCCGATTTTCTACCAATTTCACAGGGATGATAGAACAAAACCGAGCCCATTGCCAGACTGGGACGCTCGTTTGAAGGGCCTTCTGTTTATGGGTATACTGTGTCGGGATTCGCGCCGGGGCAAGATCAGCCTTGACGCATGGACCCGCAAGCATCTGGTTTAGGCTGTTCAGGAGGGACCACGTGGAGTTCAACATCGCTGTATTGGGTGGCGACGGTATCGGCCCAGAGGTAACAGACCAGGGCGTTCGCGCCTTGGAAGCGGTGGGCCGGGCCTTCGGGCATAGTTTCAATCTTAACTACGGCGACATCGGCGGGATCTCCATCGACAAGCACGGAATTCCCCTGACTGACGAGACCAGGGCCCTTCTGGATTCCAACGACGCTGTGCTCTTCGGCGCGGTGGGCGGCCCCAAGTGGGACTCCCCCGATGCCAAGGTCAGGCCCGAGATGGGGCTGTTGGATATGCGGGCCCACATGGGCGTGTTCGCCAACATCAGGCCGGTCAAGGTCTATCCATGGCTTGCCGAGTCCAGCGTCCTCAAACCCGACATCATCAAAGGCGTGGACATGGTGGTGGTGCGCGAACTTACCGGCGGGTTGTATTACGCCGAGCCCCGGGGACGAAGGGAAACGCCCAATGGCATCATTGCTGAAGACACCATGCGCTACACCGAAGGCGAGATTGAACGGGTAGTGCGAGTAGGGTTCGAACTGGCAAGGGGCCGGCGCAATAAGCTGACGTCGGTTGATAAGGCCAACGTCCTTGAATGCTCCCGGCTCTGGCGGGCGGTGGCGACCAGGCTGGGTGAAGAGTACCCAGACGTTGAGCTGGAACACGTGCTGGTGGACGCCTGCGCCATGCAGTTGATCCAAGCGCCGGCCAGTTACGATGTGATCGTGGCCGAGAACACCTTTGGCGATATCCTCAGCGACGAAGCATCGGTGTTGGCGGCCTCCATGGGCCTTTTGCCGTCGGCCAGTTTGGCAGGAGTGCCGGTTGCTGGGCAGCGTTCCGGCGGACTGTACGAGCCGATCCACGGCACCGCCCCCGACATCGCTGGCAAAGGCATCGCCAACCCCACCGGTTCGATCTTGAGCGTGGCTTTGCTGGTGCGCTACTCCCTTGGCCTGACAGAAGAAGGGGCCGCCATCGAACGGGCGGTGGACAAAGTGCTGGAGCAGAATGCGCGCACCGCGGACATCGTGACTGAAGGTACAGAGCGGGTTTCTACCGTTGAGATGGGAGACCTGATCGTTGCCGCTATCGAGAGTGGGAACTAGACAGACTGTAGACGAGGATTCATAAATGGGCGGAGAACTTACGATTGCCTTAGCGGTTTTTCTGGCCAGCGCCGTGTTGGTGATGTTTTGCGGCGCCAAGCTGGCGGTCTACGGCGACGCTTTGGCCTCATTGACCGGGCTGGGACGGTTGTTCGTGGGCAGCCTGCTAGTTGCCTTGGCCACGTCTTTGCCAGAGCTTTCTACCAACATCTCTGCCGTCAGATTGGACCCTCCCAATCCCGAGTTGGCCGTTGGCAATGTCTTCGGCGCCAATATGCTCAACATGTTCACCATGGCGGCCGTGGCACTCGCCTTCGGCGGCAAGCGGTTCCTGCAACAGGTTGCTCCCGAGCAGGGTTACCTGATCGTTGTCGCAGTGGTGATGACCGGGGCGGCGATCTTGTTTGGAGCCACCCAATGGGGCGCTAACGTGGGGCAGGTCGGGATATCCTCGATCATCCTGATAGTCCTCTTTGTGGCCGGCATGTGGTGGGTCTACGTTAACCGTCCGAAGGAAGAAGATGACGGCGAGGCGAAAGACGCCGGTATGAGCCTCCGCAAGGCCTGGCTCATGTTTGGCCTGGTCTCTTTGGGTGTGGTGGTCGCCGGGTTCTTCTTGGCCTGGAGCACCGACGAAATAGCCGGGATCACCGGCATCGCGTCCAGCACCCTGGGCATCCTCTTGGTGTCCTTGGTTACCACCATGCCCGAGGCGGCCTCAACCATTGCGGCCGCACGGATAGGTGCCGCGGACCTAGGTGTGGCCGGGCTCTATGGGAGCTGCGCATTCAACGTGACCATCCTGTTCTACGCCGATCCATTCTTCCGGGTCGGTGTGCTGGGTACCCAGACAGAGCCAGCGCACTTTGTGGCCGGCGGCGTGGCAGTTGGCCTGATGTTGGCCGGGTTGGTGTTGGTTTTGATGCGCGACCGGATCAAGTCTGGGGTTGTGGTGGCGGTTCTAGCCTTGATGGCAACCGCTTACCTCGTTGGAGCAGTGGTCGTGGCGACCGTAGGTGGGACGGAAGACGATGACGAACCAGGTTCCAGTCTGCCGGTCAGGACATCCCAAAAGCTCGACGAATAATTTCCGTCAGGCCCTTACGCGTTTCCCCGTCATCCAGAAACGCCGCTGCGAACTCCAGGGTTTCGCGGTAGCGCTCTAGGAACTCGGCGCCCACCTCGTTGGCTGACACTCTCTGCCGGTATAACTCAACCGATTCACTCAGCCGTGCCGCCAGCCATTCCGCTCCCTCTTCCTTGAAAAGTGCGCCTAGAAAACGCCCGTCATCTTCCAGTGAGATCGGCAGCAATGGCGACCTTTCTTGGCGGTCTTTGTCGTAGGCGAGATAGGCTAACGACTCGGCCACCAAAACTGCCTCGCCGCGCCGTTGGAATTCGCCCAGCATCCCGGCTGCTAGACTGGGGTCGGTTTTGACCAAGCGGTACATGATCCGCCAGGGTGGGGCGATCAGAGAATCGCTATTCCTCACAAGAGCCAACCCGAATTCCCTGTCGCTTTTAAAGATCGATGACGCCGCCGCTGGTTGGGCCAGTATCATGCCCTCCAACGGAAATGGCGAGTCCACCAGCAACAAGGCCGTTTCCAGAGGGTCGTCTTCCGCACGCTCGGCCACCACTTGGAACATGGCTGCCAGGAAAGGCTCATCTACTTGGAAATTGCCGGACGGCTCTTCGACCAGCAGAGCGATACCGTCCCGGACCGATGACTGGTTGGCGGCGTCGGACTCGATCCCCAGCTTAGACAGCAGTTCCTCGGGGCCCAGGATGGTCCGGAGTTGGAAGGGGGCCGGGACCATCAACCCCTGGATTGTCTCGTTAGACAGGGCAAAGGTTACGTCCTTGGCGGCCTTCCGGTCTATGTCCTTAAAAAGGTCGAAGAACAGTTTGATGTCTTCTTTTTGATCGAGGCCGGTGTCGGTGATGAAGCTCTCTAGTTCTGCAGCGCCGGCCGTAGGGTCAGACCGTCCGGCCCGTAACACCGAGTCAACCTTGGCGCCAAAAATCTTGAGGCGTTCTACGAAGCTGGCGGTTGCTTGTAGGGTTTTGCCTTCAGGTAGCGCCGTTCCGCTGGAGAAAAGTTCCACAAGGACCTGGTTATCGACGGCCGGAAGAAAGTTGACCAGGAACGGTTCTACGACTAGCCGGTCCGCCAGCCGTTGGGCCTGTTGGGCTGGGGAGCCGGTGGCTGGGGCCGCAAGGAACCGCAAAGCCGAGTCGATCTGTTCCGCCCGGGATATCGAAAAGACCGCAAGATGAGCTGGATGGTCCCGGTAAAGTGTTACTTTGTCCCGAAGATACCGGCGCCAAAACTCAAAATCTTCATCGTTTTGCGGGTAACCGATCAGAAGATCGAACTGGTAGGCCAGGTCGCGCAGCCTTTCTTTCTCCTCGGTCTCGATAACTCTTTGCGCTGCTAAGAGGATGTCTTCCGGAGGCGTTGCCGGGTCCAGCGAAGGGTATTGCCTTAGGTCCAGGTGCTCGAAACCCAACCACTTCCCAGCCAGGGAGACATCGTCTTGGGACAAAGATTGAAACCAGCCCGCCGCGCCGTACCAATCGTCGAACCGGCCGGCCGGCAGGAAATCGGCCCAGTATTTCCGAAGGATCGGTGGCACCAGATTCAGGCTTCCAGCGGTGTTGTAGACCACATCCGCTTCCATGTTGTGGATTATGGGCTCTGGGTTGTCGCTGGAAACGTCGGGTAGGTTGCGCAGACGCTGACGGAGCAGCTCAAAATCGTCGGGCGGCTGAGTGATGAAGGTCAGGACGTCCTGGTGGTAGCTCTCCAGGGCGGGAGAGAGGGTCGAGCCGGACGGTATGGCCCAACTGAGGTCCGGCCGTCCTGCCACCTTAAATCCACCCCAATAAGAGTGGCCGAGCTCATGGGCTACTCCGATGGGCGAGGCCTCTCCGACCCCGGCCCACTCCGTAAAACCGTAGCTGCCGAAAAACCCCGGCTCGCCCTCCATCTGCCGCAGGTCCAGGCTCCGCAGCAGCGCCTCTCCGGCCTTGGTGGGCTGGTAGAGGGCCACGATCGCGTCGATGCGCTCTGTCACCCAGGGCGCCGTGTCTGGATGGGGAGTGGGCAAGATCAGAGGTGTCGATTGGGCAGCTGGAACAGTGGCCGGTATCGTGGGAGTGGGAGTGTTGCCTTGAATAACATCGTTTGGGGTGGCGGAGGGTGATGGCGTGGCCGTTGCGTCGCTGCAGGCGGTGACCAACAGGATCAGAGCGGCAGCGGACATCCAGAACGAGAAACGGAGGTGGATCAGACTACCCCGAGAGGTTCCTCGGTTACGACGCCGTTGGTAATGTCAAAGATGCGTACGGAAGGGTCGTCCATGTCCATCAGGGACACCAACACGTAGCGGACATCAGGCCAAAGACCGGCTGTGCCGCCCGCGATGCGCACATCGGTGTCGGACGGGTAGGCTTCGCTCCCGGTGTGGGAGTGGTAGATGGCCAACAGTTCCCAGCCGTTCTCTCCGGCTTCTGTATCGACTTGGACCAACTCCCCGGGGTCCATCACAAACCGGAATGGACTAGCTTCCACATTCGACATGCGGTAAACCTTCATGACTTTGCCGTCTGGTCCCGCCAGGATGCCGCAGCACTCGTTAGGCAGGTCGGCCTTGGCATGGGCTACCATTTCGTCGATGAATTCCTGTTTAATCTGGACCAATCGGTCAACTCCGGGAACAAATATCACCTAGCTTGCGTCAAGAGGGTATGGCGCCGGGCTCTTGTGTGAATATAGCAGAGGAACCCTAGGGTGAACAGCGGCATCAAAGATTACGTAAAGGGATACGGGAAAGCGGCGCACCAGGATTCATACAGGCCACTCCCCGGAAGAAGAATTCGGATGTCCTACCTCAAAGGATGCTCAAAATGCCAGGGAGACCTTACTCTGGAAAAGGATGCCTACGGCGCTTTCTTGAAATGCCTGCAATGCGGAAAATTAACCGAGGTTAACGAAGCCGGCGGACGCCGGTCAGTGTTGCACGGAGCGACGTTCAATGAGGTCGCCATTCAGGCTCTGAGCGAAGAAGAAGTCAGGGCAGCAGTAGCCGCCTAGCTGGCCGCCCATGCCGCGTATGCGTAAACCGCCGCTTCCTGGTCCAGGGTCTGGATAGACCCTGGCCGTAATTCCCGCACCTTCGTGATAGCATCGGTCGGTTCCTGTCCTCGGTGGATCAAGTAACAAGCTAAGACCGTGCCGGTGCGGCCGATCCCCGCGTAGCAACTGACCACCACCGGCCGGTCCGCCGCGGTCTGCTCGTCGATGAATTCGATCATTCGCAGTATCTGATCGGGCTCGGGGGGCGTGAAATCAGGGACTGGCTCAAACATATCCAACAGGTCGACGGCTTTGGCTGAGCGGGCGGAGATAGTAAGCTCTTCCATCCGGATAACCGCGCGCACGCCTTGGTGGTATAGGAAAGATAAATCGTCAACACTGGTCGGCCCTTGTGAGCCGGCCAGTTCGTTTTCCAAGACCCAACCGAAGTTCATTACCTGCAAATTTTGCTCTCGCCCGTGTTAAGTTAGCTATTAACCCCAACCTCGATTTTCCGCCGTACCTCTTGCTCAGTCAATGTGTCCACTGAAACAACTTTGTCTCTGGAGCTGTATCCCCGAATTATCCCCAGCCGTGATTTGCTGACACCCAAAGTCTTGGCGAGAAGGGCAATCACTGCGGCGTTTGCCTGACCTTCTGTGGGTGCGGCTGTGACTCGAACCCGAAGGGCGCCATCCTGAAAGCCGTCCACCTGGTTCCGGGATGATTTAGGCTGCACCCTGACCTTGATCGTGCAACTCTCACCGGGGTTTGGGGGCATGGCGTAGGCACCTGTTGGGAGTGGTCACCGGGTGGTGGGCTGGGGCCGTCTGGTATATTAGGTTCGAAGACATCCGTCCCGTAGGAGGCGTCCGGTGGAGTATACCAACATCAAACTGGAGAAAGAAAACCGGGTGGCAACCATCCGGTTGAACCGTCCCGACGCGCTCAATGCCCTGAGCCCGGAGTTGATCACAGAACTTTCGGCGGCCATCGCCGAGGCCGGGGCCGATGAGTCCATAAAAGCGTTGGTGATCCGAGGCGAAGGACGGGCCTTCTGCGCTGGCGCAGACCTCACCTATTTTCAGACCACCTTCGCTGACCTTACTCTGCTGCCGCCGTACCTACGGCAGGTTACCGAAACACTCCGCCAGATCGAGAGCTTGCCCTTCCCGGCGATTGCCGTCGTGCACGGATTCGCTTTGGCAGGTGGTCTTGAGCTGATGATGGCCTGCGACATGACCCTGGTGGCCGAGGATGCCCGCATCGGTGACCAACACGTGAACTTCGGTCTGATGCCCGGCGGCGGCTCGACCCAACGGCTACCCCGCCGCGTGGGCCTGCAACGGGCGATGGAATTGCTCACAACGGGAAAGTGGATCTCCGGGGCCGAGGCCGTTGAATGGGGACTGGCCCTGCGCTCCGCCCCCGCTGACGGCTTGGACGATGAACTGGAAACGATCCTCGGTCCCCTGCGAACGAAGAGCCGTGAAGGCCTGGCGTTGATCAAGGCGGTGACGCTCCGTGGCATGGGAATGCCCATGGAAGACGGCGTGGCGCTGGAGGCCCTTGCTTTTGTCCAGTACATGACCACCTCGCCCCATCCAGGGGAAGGAATCCAGGCGTTTGTAGAGAAGCGTCAACCGGAGTTTTAACCAAGATATAACCGCCCGGCCAGTCGGATAATGAGCCTGGACAGTTCGACAGCCATCTGGCCCGATGCTATGATTTGATGTCGCCGCGGAGACTTTTCATTGTCACGGGCGATTATTTTCACCGGTACGATCACGTTTTGCCGGCGGGCTGAATCTGCCGGCAGTCGTTGGATACGCAGTTTGAAGATCAAAGACATCCTGACAAAAACGCGCCCGATATCGTTCGAGTTTTTTCCTCCCCGGCAAGCGGAGGGAATCCCAGCAGTGCTGGAGACTTTGGATGAGCTGAAGCAGTATCGTCCAGACTTTGTGTCGGTGACCTACGGGGCCGGCGGCTCGACCCGCGCCTTCACTGAAGAGATCACGCTCGAGATCAAGCGGAACACAGACGTGGAAGTGATGGCCCACCTGACCTGCGTTGGCCAGAACAAAGAAGAGCTCGACGAAGTATTGTCACGGTTGCAGGAAGAAGGGGTGGAGAATATCATCGCCTTGCGTGGCGACCCCCCCAAGGGCACTACGGAGTTCGTCCCCGTGGAGGGCGGGTTTAAGCATGCCACAGACCTGCTTCACCATGTTGTGTCCAACTACAAGTTCGGCGTGGCCGCCGCTTGCTATCCGGAGGGTCATACCGAGTCTGTAGACCTGGATGCCGACTTGAAATTCGTCAAGATGAAGGTGGACAACGGGGCCGATTTTCTCGTGACTCAGTTGTTTTATGACAACCGGTTTTATTTTGATTTCGTGGAACGGGCCCGCGCCGAGGGAATCGAAATACCCATCATCCCGGGCGTGCTTCCGGTGCTGAACTCTGCTCAAGTCCGCCGGTTCACCACTCTCAGCGGCTCAAAGATCCCCCCGGACCTGGACAAGTTATTGGACAAGTACGCAGATAGCGATCACAGCGCCCGCGACATGGGAGTAGAGTACGCCACTGCCCAGGTGCGCGAACTCTGGGATTACGGAGTGCCCGGCGTCCATTTTTACGTGTTGAACCGCAGCTACTCGGTGTCCCGTATCTTGGATAACCTGCAGATCGCCGGACACCAACGGCAAGACTGATTCGTCTTTTTGGCGGGCGATGCTTACAACAGGCGTCGACATCATCGAGATTCCTCGTATCAAGCAGGTGTTGGACCGCTATGGCCAACGGTTCTTGAATCGCGTCTTCACCCCGGATGAGATCGCTTACTGCCGCGGCCGGGCGCCAAACCTGGCCGGCCGATTTGCCGCAAAAGAGGCGGCCATGAAGGCGTTGGGCACCGGAGTCCGCGGAGTCAGTTGGAAGGACATCGAAGTCATCCGCGCGGATAGCGGCGCTCCCAGTTTGAGGCTCCACGGCCGGGCTGAAAAGCGGGCGGAGTGGTTGCAGGTGGGCGAGATGTCCCTCAGTATCTCCCACTCCCGTGAATACGCTGTGGCTTTCGTGGTGGCCCAACGCGAAGAGACACCGTGAAGATCGTTACCGCTACACAGATGACGGCCATCGAGCAGGCGTCGGAGAGGGCCGGAGTCAGCACTGACACCCTGATGGAGAACGCCGGTCTGGCTGTCGCGCAAGGGGCGCGGGACATGGCCGGCGCTGCTGGTGTGCGAATCATGGTGCTGGTTGGGCCTGGCAACAATGGGGCCGACGGGCTGGTTGCCGCCCGGCACCTGCGACGCTGGGGCGCCGAAGTCATCTGTTTCGTAGTGGGCGGGCGGCCAGAACCCGACCCCAAGTTGGCCCTGGCCCTTGAATATGGCGTCCGGATCATCGACGTCGCATCGCCGAGTGGACTGGAGCTGATGATGGCTCGTTCCGCCCTCGTGATAGACGCCGTATTGGGCACCGGGCGCGCCCGTCCTTTGGAAGGGCCGGTGAAGCAAACCATGCAATGCCTGGACAATGTCCGGTCAGCCTCTAAGCCACCCATATTGCTGGCATTAGACCTCCCCACCGGACTGAATGCAGACACGGGCGAGGTTGACCAACTGGGAGTTCCGTGTGACGTGACCTTCGCCCTGGGCTATCCCAAGGTGGGATTGCTGAATTTTCCCGGCACTGAGCACGCCGGAGACATGCGGGTGCTGGACATCGGCGTTCCTCCCGGCCTCAAAGAAGAAACGGATATCCAACTTGAATCGTTGGAACGGCGTTGGGTGTCGGAACACCTGCCTCAAAGACCGTTTGACTCCCACAAAGGCACCTTTGGCCACGTACTTGTAGTTGCTGGGTCTCGGAATTACGTGGGCGCAGCCTACTTGGCATCCCAAGCCAGCGTGCGGGCCGGGGCTGGATTGGTCACCCTGGCCACTCCGGAAGATGTTTATCCCATCGCGGCCGCCAAGTCCACCGAGCCCATCCACCTTCCCCTGCCTGATGACGACGGCCGGGTCTCTGCCCACGCTGCGCAAACGCTCCGGGAGGGTTCACGCCGCTACGACAATATCGTGGTGGGCTGCGGTCTGGGCTTGTCCGATGGCACGGTGAGTTTCGTTGAAGACCTGCTGTTCAACCAAGAGAGTTCTGGCCTTTCGGAACTACCGGCGCTGGTCGATGCCGACGGCCTGAACAACCTGGCCCGCATCGAAGCCTGGCAGGAGCGTGAGCGGGGGCCGATGGTCTTGACGCCTCACCCCGGAGAGCTGGCAACATTGACCGGACTCTCGACCGCCGAGATTCAGAAAGATCGGATCGCCGTTACGCGGGAGTACGCCACGAAGTGGAACGTGACCTTGGTCCTGAAGGGCGCCAACACGTTGATCGGCCAGTCCGACGGCGCCGTCAGGGTCGCATCGTTCGCCAATCCAGGGATGGCGACTGGAGGCACCGGAGACGTTCTCAGCGGCATCATCGGCGGGTTAATGGCCCAAGGTTTGGCCCCCAACATCGCGGCGGCCTCCGGGGTCTACCTGCATGGAGAGGCCGGACGGGAGGTCGCTTCACGGCTGGGAGACGCGGGCATGGCGGCGTCCGACCTGCTGCTAGAGGTTCCGTCCTCACTGAGGTGGATCAAGGAAGTGTGACTACCTGCTGGTCTTGGCTCGGAACCCCTGTGATATACTGAAATACGTGCCTGGGAGAGACAAATACAAGCCTTTCCCAGAGGCTGAAACGGCCACAGCAACTCAGGACAGGAACCGAAGATAGATGTCTTTCGAATTCTTCCTAGAGAACGTTACCGACCCCACGGGCCGCCTCTCCGCCGTGGACTTCTACGAGATTTCAGACCTCTCTCCAGAGGAGCTGGGGCTCTTCGCATCTGCTTGGTATCCTCTCTCCGTCGAACGGCAGCGCGATATCGCCTCGACCATGGTCGAATTGGCCGAAGATAACCCCGAATTGGACTTCACTGCGATCTTCAAGTTGTGCCTCGACGGCGACGACGAACCTCTGTTAAAGGTTGCCATGGATGGTCTCTGGGAGCATGACGACCGGTCGGTGATCCCCGCGTTGGTGAACGTATTGCGGTCGGAGAAAGGCTACGAGGTGCGCTCCGCGGCCGCTAGCGCCCTGGGACGCTTCCCCACGTTGGCCCAGGCAGGCAAGCTGCTGGCCAGGGACGCTGAGCTTATCCATGACAATCTAATGCAGGTACTGGAAGACGAAGAGGAACCTCTCGAAGTCCGGCGGCGTTGCATGGAAGCGGTGGCGCCCTTCAACACCATGGAGATCAACCAACTGATCACGTTGGCCTACGAAAGCGTAGACTCGGATTTTCGGGCCAGCGCCATTTTTGCCATGGGCCGCACCGGCGAAGTGGGTTGGATACCGATTCTGCTCCAAGAACTGCAGAACGAAGAGCCGACCATCCGCTACGAGACAGCCCACGCCTGCGGTGAGTTGGGTGAAGAAGAAGCTGTCCCCCATCTGATCTTGCTGTTGGAAGACGCCGATTCCGAGGTCCAGTTGGCTGGGATTAGCGCTCTGGGAAAAATCGGCGGTCCGTTGGCGAAGAAAGTACTCCAGTCGTTGGTTAGGGATGGCGACGCCAACCTGGAAGAGGCCGCCCGCATGGAATTGGAAGACCTGGAGTTCGATGAAGACCCCCAGGGCTACCTCGGCGAATCCTAGCGCTGCCGATAACTAGTGACCAACCTCTCTCTGGCCCAAGACCGTTTCCTCCGCTCTGCGCGCACCGGCCACCTAGCCACCGCTGACGCCAAAGGCCGGCCCCAAGTCGTACCCGTTTGCTTTGTCTTCGACGGCCAGGCAATCTACTCGGTGCTGGACGCCAAACCAAAGACTACGCCCCTTCGGCAATTGCGCCGGGTAAAGAACATCTTGGCCAACCCTCAGGTGTCGCTGGTGGTGGACCACTACGAAGAAGACTGGGACAAGCTTCAATACATCTTGGTTTCAGGGGACGCGGAATTGCTGGAATCGGGCGAAAAATGGGCCTTGGCCATAGCCATGCTCCGCGAGAAGTATCCCCAATACCAGGCGATGGATCTAGACCAAAGTCCGGTCATCAAAATCATTCCGGTCAGGTATTCACCCTGGAGTTCGCAACCCCAACCCTAACCTCATCTCAGCGAGAGGGGATTTTGCCCTGCCTGATTTGACACCTTCAGGCGCGCAATCTACACTGGCCCGAAATCGTGGCCCTACGTGGGTTGTAGCTAGCCCGCGCATAACCAAGGAGTAGAAACATGGACGGAGTCACAGCCATAGCCAATATCCTGCGCATGGAGGGAGTTGAGTTCATCGGCTGCGTCCCCTACCAGCCCCTTTTGGAAGCGGCGGCTATCGCCGGGATACGCCCCATCGTCTTCAGGCAAGAAGGCACCGGCATCCACATGGTGGATGGCTACTCCAGAGTGACCAATGGCAAGAAAATGGGCGTGTTCATGATGCAGAACGGCCCTGGGGCGGAGAACGGCTTCGGCGGCGTGGCCCAGGCGTTTTCTGAGTCTGTACCCATCCTGTTGCTGCCCGCCGGTATGGCCCGTGAGAAGCGGGGCGTCCATCCCAATTTCTACCCCACAAGAAGCTACGAGACCATCACCAAATGGTCTGAAGAGATCAACATCGTCGAGCGCATACCGGACCTCATGCGCCGGGCTTTCACCAAGCTGCGCACCGGTCGCCCAGGACCGGTCTTGCTTGAGATACCGGCAGATGTGGCCACAGCCGAACTGCCCGAAGAACTGTTCAACTACGAGCCGCCCAGAGTTGTCTTGCAGCAGGCGGACCCCGCCGATGTGAGCCGAGCCGCCAAAGTTCTTTTGGCCGCCGACCGGCCCCTCATCCACGCCGGTCAGGGCGTTTTGTACGCTGAAGCCACGCCCGAATTGATCGAGATCGCCGAGTTCTTGCAGGCCCCGGTGATGACCACCCTGCCGGGCAAGAGCGGCTTCCCGGAGACCCATCCGCTGTCCTTGGGATCCGGCGGGCCCAGCACCACCGCCCAGGCCAACAAATATCTGAAAGAGTCTGACCTGGTTTTTGGCGTGGGCTGCAGCTTCACTAAAACCAATTTCGCCCAGGCGATTCCCCAGGGCAAAACCATGGTCCATCTGACCAACGACGAGGACGCCATCGGCCGTGAGTTCAAGACCGAATATGCCATGTTGGGCGACGCCAAGCTGGTGCTGCGCCAACTACTGGACGAACTCAAGAGCCAGGCGGGCAGCGCCCGTCCCAAGAACCAGGTACTACAAGACGATATCAAGTTCGTTAAAGAAGCTTGGCTGGCCCAATGGATGCCGAAATTAACCTCCGAAGACGTGCCCATGAACCCATACCGGGTAGTCTGGGACCTGATGCACACGGTCGATTTGGACAACACCATCATCACCCACGAGTCCGGTAGCGCCAGGGAGTACTTGAGTCCTTTCTGGGAGGCCCGCGCGCCCCGCAGCTTCATCGGCTGGGGCAAGTCCACCCAACTGGGCTACAGCTTGGGTCTGGCCATGGGCGCCAAGTTGGCCGAGCCGGACAAGCTGTGCATCAATGTTATGGGCGATCTTGCCTTCAGCACCGTGGGACTGGACGTGGAGACGGCGGTCCGATGCAACATCCCCACGATGACCATCGTCATCAACAACGCATTCATGTCCATCTACGACGACAGCCGGTTCCCTGTCGCCATCGAGAAATACAATATCAAGAGCCTATCGGGTGAGTTTTCGGAGGTTGCCCAGGCTATGGGCGCCTACACCGAGAAGATCACCGCGCCGGGAGACATCATCCCTACTATCAAACGGGGCATCGCCGAGACTGAGGCCGGCAATGCTGTGGTTTTAGAGTTCATCACCAAAGACGAGGGTGAGTACTCGAAGTTCTAGGCGTTAAGTCCGATAAAACCTGGCAGAAGTGCTAGTTGACCGATTTTGTTCTTATCTTTGGAGTGGTTGCCGTTGTCCTAACGGTGACCGCCCTAGCGTCTGGCTTGGTCGAGCGGCCTCCCTTGTCGTTCCCGTTGATCTTCCTTGGGCTGGGTTTTCTATTGGGAAGCCGCGGTTTCGATCAGCTGGACGTAGCCCCCATTCTCCGTTTCTAGAGGTCGTGGCCACCCTGACTTTGGCCTCGGTGCTGTTCTTGGACGCGGTCAAACTCCAGGTGACTGAGTTGGGCAAGCGCTGGTTGGTCCCGGCGCTGATACTTGGGCCGGGTATCGGTTTAATCATCGCAATCGGCGCCTTGCCATTTGGGCTATTCCTGAACTTCGGCTGGATCTTGGCCTTCATCGGCGGAGCCGTCCTGGCTTCCACCGACCCGGTGGTCTTGCGGGATATTGTCCGTGACGAACGCATCCCACGGCCCGTCCGCCAGGTCCTGAATCGCAGCGGGGATGAACGACCTGGTGGTGCTGCCGGTGGTGCTGGTGCTGATTGCGGTGGCCACCGACCAGGGTAGATGTAGAATAGTCGGAACGGCATCGCTTTGCCGTGCTCCTACGACTTTTAGATGGCCAGAGTCTTGCTGAGAATCAGTTCCGGCGGCGTTGGTCCCGGTAGTTGGGGGCGGTTATGGGTTGCCAGTTGACGACAATGCCGTCCACTAAACGAGAGGCGATGCGGGACTTGCTGTCCTCCAACTCGTTGAGGGAAGCTGCGGAGGTGATAACTGTTGGGAGGCGGGCCTCGTGGCGGTGGACGATGATTTGGTACAGCTTTTCCTCTGCCCAGACGGTGCTGCTCTCGGCGCCCAGGTCGTCCAGAACAAGTAACGGCACCGAGTTGATCTGCTCGAACAACTCGTCATAACCCACAGGGCTGTCGGGGCTGAATGTGGCCCTGAGGTGGTCCAGTAAGGTGGGTACAAAGGCGAAGAACACCTGGCTGCCTTGTTTAAGCTGTTCTCCGGCGATGGCTACTGCCAAATGGGTCTTGCCGGAGCCACGGGGTCCGGTCAAAAGCAGCCAGCCATCGGGGTCGTCGGCAAATGTCCGGGCGGCGTGCATCACTAAGTCCAATGATTCCCGGTCTTGGTCGGACGCGCTGGCGCCGCCTAAGGTGTCGAAATTATCGAAGGTCATCCGTTCCAGCATTTCGGCGCGCACTTCGCCGATGCCCAGCACCAGCCGGCTGTTGAAGTTGCCCAATTGGACCACTGTGGCCGTGCCGTCTGCGCCTTCGAGCCGGGTACGCAGCGAATCGTCCAGGCGTTGTAATGGCCCCCGAACCGTGACAACGGTAGGCAAGGTGTTGTTGTAACGGTGATTGATGACCTGGAACAGCTTTTCCTGGGCCCAGGGGGTGGCGTTGGCCATGCTCAGGTCGTCTAAGACCAGCACGGGGACATTCCGCACCTGCTCGAATAGGTCGTCGTAGGAAACGGGGTTCTCCGGCGAATAGGCCGCCCTGAGGTGGTCAAGCAGATCGGCTGCGACGATGAAGAAGGCGGTCTGGTTTCTTTCGATGCACTTATTGGCGATGGCCACGGCCAAGTGAGTCTTCCCGCTGCCACTAGGCCCGGTGAGCACCAGCCAGCCTTGGGGGTGCTCGGCGAAGCGGGCGGCGGCGGTGACGCCCTCGCCGAACATCTTCCGGCTGGGGCCGTCTGGCAATGGACCTGCCAAATTGGTGGTGGTGAATGTTATTCGGGCGAGGGCGCCCAGATTGCTATATCGGCGTAATGCCGCAGTGCGGGTGTCGGCGTCCTGGGTCTCTTGGCAAGAGCAGGGAATTGCCTGACCGAACTCAGGATGGCCTATGTGGACGCGGCGGGTGACCCAGCCGCTGCCGTTACAACGTGGACAAACGTCACCGGCCGGCTCGCTGTCTGGGAGGCTTACCCCAGCGCCGTTGGTAGTCGTCGAGATATTTCTCGCGGTTATCCTTCTCAGTATGTCGCCCAGGCTTTCCATCTTTCCCCCTCTCTGCTCCCCCCTTGTTCTCTCTACCCTCGGCGGTCCAACGCCTCAAGATGCCGGCCACGTAACGCCAACTGCGTTTGTTCTCCGCCACTGCGATTCCGAACGCCTCATGAAGCCACACCGCAGGGTAGCGCTGCTCGGCTTCTTTCAATTCCTCGGCTAACAACGGCGACAGTGATCCGATGTTGTCTTCGAAGAGCGCGAATATGTTGGGTCGCTCTTCCTCCGGCGTTACTTCACGTTGCGCCGGATCAAATTCCGGCGCTGCTTCGTCAATCTCAAACCCGGCTTCGCCGGCGTTCAGGCGGGCGATGGCCCTGCGGTCAGCCTCGGTGTTCAGCAGGAACACCGTGCCTGTTCCCTCCAATTGATGGGTTAGGAATGTTCCCCGGTTCACGGCCTGCCGCAGGCCTTGACGTATAGCCTCTTCGGATGATTCATTGCCATCGGACCTGAGGCCTTTTATGAGCGAGCGGTCGGCCAGAAATTCGTCCAAAGTCACCGTTCTGAGGGCGCCGCGTTTGCGGTGGAACAGCCACAGCCCGCGCAGAGTTACCTTGAGTTCGGCCAGGTCCTGAATCTGCTCCAGGATGGGTCCGAACACCGGGTTGGGCACCGGGGTGTAGAGCGTTTTCCCAGTGAAGCCGGAGAAAGCCCCGGAAGGCGCCATCGTTAGAAGTCGTCCACTCTGGATAATGAATCGAACCGGACCCAGTTATCGCGGAAAAACAGTGAAATTTCACCTGTAGGTCCATTTCGGTGCTTAGAGACGATCAGGTCGGCGATGTTTCTGGGATAGGGCCGTCCGGGATTTTGTTGAGTCCAGCTTTCTTCGTCTGAATAGAGGTCCTCCCGATGGAGGAACATCACCACATCGGCGTCCTGCTCGATGCTTCCACTGTCCCGCAGATCAGATAGCATTGGCCGATGGCTGGGACGTTGTTCCACGCCACGGCTCAGTTGAGAACAAGTTACAAGGGCAATATCCAGGTCCCTAGCCAAGATTTTTAGAGATCTGGAAATTTCGCTGATCTCTTGGACCCGGTTATCGTTTCGGCCGCTCCTCCCTTGTATGAGCTGTAGGTAGTCGACCACCAGCAGGTCCAGTCCGTGCTCCAAGGACAGGCGGCGGGACTTGCTCCTCATCTCAATCGTGCTCTGAAAGGGGGTGTCGTCGATATAGAGTGGCAGGTCAGACAGCCGGCCGATGGCATCGGTGATCCGCTGTTCTTGAGCTTCAGTGACCAAGTTGAGACGCAGCCGGTGGGAATCTATCTCTGCTTCAGCGGATAGGATGCGCATCGCCAATTGGTCCCGGCTCATCTCCAAACTGAAAATGCCTACCGACGAGCCGTTCTTGGCTGCGTTGACACAGATATTTAAAGCCAAAGTGCTCTTGCCCAACGAAGGGCGAGCGCCAAGAATCACGAGGTCCGACCGCTGGATCCCGCCCAACAGTTCGTCTAGTTCGGAGTAACCAGTCATCACGGGACCGGTGTTATCGGCTATAGGGTCAGCAAACGCGGCCTGGTCTTCCAGATATTGGTCAAAAATCTGGCGGAGTGGGATGAAGCCGCGCTGAGAGTCGGGGCCGCGGATGGTGAACAGCGCGTCCTCAGCTTGGCGGAGAGTGGCGTCCACATCGTCGGTGTCCTGGTAGCCCATAGCCGAGATGCGGGAAGCAACGTCTATGAGCTTCCGCATGGTGGCGGTGCGGGACACCACGTTGGCGTAGTGTTCTGAGTGGGCCGAGGTAGGTGTGACCGAGATAAGGTGGCTGAGGTAAGCCATGCCGCCCACTGTTTCCAATTGGCTGGCGCGGCTCAGTTCCCTGGCCAGTGTGACTTGGTCGATCGCCTCATCCCGCTGAAAGAGGGCTTCGCAGGCGGCAAAGCAGAGTTGATTCCTCTCGCGGTAGAAATCATCTGCCTTGATGTAAGGCGCAACGCGGGAGAAGCAGTTCCCATCGATCAAGACCGACCCAACAACCGCCTCCTCCGCCTCTAAGTCATGGGGTAAAAGCTTCTCGGCGTACATCGCCCTATTCTTCCACCTCTGCGTTGACGTGAATGGTAGCCGTGACTTCGGTCGAGAACCGGAGTGTCACATCGTACTCGCCGGGCTCGCGTATCGGCTCGGCTATCTCAACCCAGCGGCGCTCCACTTCCCGGCCTACTTTCTCGGCTAGTTCCATGGCTATATGGGTGCTGGTGATGGTGCCGTAATAACGGCCGGTGGGGGTGATTCTGGCTGTGAGGGTTATGGAGACATCGTCCAATCCGCTGGCCAGTTCTTCCATGACGGCGGTCTCGCGAACCCGGACTTCATCTCCGACAGCGGCGATCTTGTGCAGCCGTTTCATCACCTCAGGGGTGGCGATCTCCGCCAAGCCCTGGGGCAAAAGATAGTTGCGTGCGTATCCATCTGGCACCCGGCGGACCTCGCCCGCCCTGGCCTTATTGGGAACGTCTTGGGTGAAAACTACTTCCATTGTTGGTCACTTCCGTTGGGTTCTCCGATGGACATGTGCGATCGGAATAGGGATATGACCTCAGTAAAAGAGGCCAGATTAATTATACGGCATGCCCGGTCTGAGGGGGAAGTGGGACCGGTCTGCAGCCGGGCCCTAGGCAATTTCTGCCGGAAATTGACTGCTGGCTGCGCCCCTCCTAGAATCGATTCCACTGGAAAAGTGCTTAGAGGGAAAGCAGACCAATCTGCGACTGGGAAAATATATCCTTCTTTTCACAACAAATCCAGGCAGTTTCGAGCAATTTAAATCGAATATTTCGGCGAATAAATTGGACGGTTAATGGGATTTATAGCTGACATCGAAGCGCGGACTCAGTCCGAGAGGGCTGCCATATTGGCCCACCCGTTCGTAACTGGTGTGGGCGATGGGAGCCTGCCGGTGGAGAAGTTCAAGCACTACGTTACCCAAGACTACGTCTACCTGATCGACTACAGCCGGGCGCTGGCCTTGGCGTCGGCAAAGGCTCCAATGCTGGATGACATGTCCTGGTTCGCGGGCTTGTTGGACGAGACTTTGAATGTTGAGATGGCGCTCCATCGCGATTATTGCCGAGAGTTCGGCATCAGCGCTGAAGAACTGGAGGCCACCGTTGGGGCTCCCAGCAACGTGGCCTATACCAATTTTCTACTTGAGACCGCCTACCAGGGAAGTTTCGGGGAGTTGTTGGCGTCGTTGTTGCCCTGCCAATGGGGCTACTGGGAGATTGGAGATCACCTGAGGCGACAAGGCTTGCCCCAAAACGCACCCCTCTACACCAAATGGATCGAGATGTACACATCGGATGAATTTTCGGCATTGGCGCACTACATCCGGGAGATGGCTGATCGAATCGGCGATGAGTCCAACCCAGCCGAACTGGCCGCCATGGGTCAGGCCTACCAAACGAGCGTTCGTTTGGAGCACCGGTTCTGGGACATGGCATTTAGTTTGGAGGGGTGGAAGGGTTAGGGCTCAAGCGCTCGCTCGTCCCGAGTCCGCTGAAGAACGCAAATCGGGCGAATAATAGCACCCTTTCGATTATTCGCCCGAACACCATGGCAGCACTAGTAGAAGGCTGTTTAATTGTGAACTCGGGTTGATTAGAAGGTCCGGGAAACCTGGTCAGGCCTACGGACTACATACAAAAAAGTTGGGTCAGACGGTGCGTGTCTGGTAACTTGGCAACCTCGAATCCGAGATACGCTCGGTCAGTGATCGATCAGTAAATTCGAGATTTACAATTTTTTCTTTTAGGACATCTACCACTGTTCGCGTGACATCAGATTCCCGTAAGGGATTCAAAAACGCAACCATTTGGTAGACCGGTCTAACTCCAAGTTGCTCTGTCCCACGAGTTCCTGGGACCATATTTAGTTGGAGCAATTTCAAGTTCTCCGACACGCCGGCTTGCCTTGTAAAGGCCTGTATCGTCCGGGCGTCCGTTCGCGAATACAACAACTATTGCAAGACTGGCAGCGCTAACGTGGTTGCCATGTAGATCACAGCTTGGGGATCATTTTTGTACTTTCGGGTAGTCCGCGTCACCATCTGCTGCACGCAGTCCGAATAAACGATGAACGGAACAACAGCGTAGCCTTCATTTGTTGTCCTAGCAGCTTCCCGGCCACGAATATTGGAGATATCAGCATAAATCGAGGCTTCCAGAAAATGAGTTGACTTCCTCATCCGCCATACTGTTCTAGACGGCTGCCTGTGGGCCGAATACCTGCTAAGCTGGCAGTTGCTGGTTGTTGCCCTGGGTCATGGTGCTTCTCGAGTGGATTTGATCAGACATAAAACTGGCGCTTGGGAAGTGACCCCGAGCGCCAGAGAGCTTCCAGTTAAACCGGCATTGCCGGCGGCTTGTTGGTTAAACCAGCATTGGCTCCGAATTCTTCTGGTAGACCTGGAACCGGTGCCGGGAGGTGTCCGCGATCAATACGCGGCCCCGGTGGTCGACGCGCACCGCGCAGGGTGCCCAGAGTACCTTCTCTGGGGTGTAGTCCCGCACGCCGTTGCGCTGGCGAACCATGTCTGGGTTGGACTTGATCTTGTCGACGCCCAGGCTAGAGAGCGTTGCGTCACCGGTGAACTCGGTGAGGAAACGGCCGTCGGACGTCAGCACCTGAACCCGGTTGTTCAGCCAATCGGCGATGTAGATGTCGCCGTCGTCGTCGACGCAAACGCCGGTCGGGCGGTTGAACTGGCCGACGGGAACATCGACATACGCGATGCCTCCCTGGTCGCGGGCGATGCTGCAATCGCCACCGGTGCCCGGCCTGCCGAAGGTGGCCAGCCACTTGCCGTCATTGGTGAAGGACTGGACGCGGTCGTTGCGCCAGTCGGCCACGAAGATGTTTCCGTCCTTGTCCAGGCAGATGCCCCAGGGCAGGTTGAATTCGCCATCGTCGGAGCCGGCGGTGCCGAACTTGCCCAGGAATTTGCCGTCCAGCGAGAACTTCTGGACCCGGTTGTTGCGGCTATCCACGACGTAGACGGTGCCGTCTGGGCCGATGGTGATACCGGCGGGGCGGTCTAATTCGCCGTCGCCGGAGCCGTGGGTGCCCCAGTGGCTCTTGTACTCGCCGTCTTTGTTGAAGATGGTGATCCGGTTGGTCCATTCATCTGTGACGTAGACATTGGTGTCTTTGTCCAGGGCGATGGCCATGGGCCAGATAAACTGACCGGGCTCCTCACCGTATCCGCCGAACTCGGTGATGTACTCTTCTTTGTCCTCGCCGATGCGGAACAGGTTGATGC
>VFHG01000110.1 GCA_009392075.1 SAR202 cluster bacterium | reverse complement strand
CTTACAGGCGCAAAAACTGTACCACAGAATCCTACGGCACTCCATCGAAAATACAGCGCGGCAGCGGATGCAGCGTTGAACTGTAAACCCCAGGGGTTTATGATACTAACGTGCCGTATCTCGTATCTGGGATTCGATTTAGATAGGGCAGCCGACCCCTTTTTAGAGCCTCAAGAGGTATGGATGGCAGACGGGAGAAAAGTCCTGGTCACCGGCGGCGCGGGTTTCATCGGCTCCCATATGGTGGACCGCCTGCTGGAATTGGATTACAAAGTCGTTGTGATGGACGATCTCAGCACAGGCAAGATCAAGAACCTCGACTCCGCAGCCGTGTTCCACCACACCGATATCACCCAGCCAGCCATGGGCGAGATAATCCAGAAAGAGCAGCCCGACCTGGTGTTTCACATGGCAGCCCAGACCAGCGTGACCCAGTCAACCAAAGACCCCATCGGCGACGCCAACGCCAACGTCCTGGGAACTTTGCGCCTGCTGGAAGCCTCACGCCGGGTCGGTGTCGAGAAGATCATCTACTCCTGCACCGGCGGAGCGCTGTACGGCGACCCCGATAATATACCGGTCGCCGACGATGCCCCATTGGCGCCGGTCGCACCCTACGGCATGTCCAAGTGGGTGGCGGAACAATACCTGGACTTTTATTATCGACTCTACCGGTTGCGCTACACCTCCTTGCGCTATGGCAACGTTTTCGGTCCAAGACAAGACCCCTACGGAGAAGCGGGGGTTGTGGCCATCTTCAGCCAGGCCATGCTCAAAGGGAAACAGCCTTCGATCTTCGGTGACGGCGCCCAGGAACGAGACTTCATCTCAGTGTTCGACGTCATCGACGCCAACCTGGCAGCCATTGACCGGGGCGACGGAAAAGCCATGAATATCGCCACCGGAGAAGCTACGAGCGTCAATAGAATCTTTGAGTTGCTCCAGGTCATCACAGGATATAAGTGGGACCCGCTGCATGCGCCCCAGAGGTCTGGCGAAGTTTACCGGATCGCTTTGGACTCTTCGCGGGCGGCCCAGGAGATCGGCTGGTCACCCAGAGTTAGTTTAGAAGAAGGGCTTCGAATGACCGTGGACTATTTCAAAGAGTCCATGAGTCCCACTGGCGGCGTGCCTTAGGCCGGCTAGGGCCGGTCAGATCGCCGCGATAAACATTTAGGAGAAAACACGGCAGAAATGGAAACAGACTACGATGTAATAATTCTGGGTGCCGGGGCCGCAGGTTTGGCCGCCGGCCTCTACACGACCAGGGCGATGTTGAAAACGTTGCTTCTAGAGCAGTTGGGCCCCGGTGGCCAGCTATTGATCACCGACGACATTGAGAATTACCCTGGATTTCCAGAAGGTGTCAAAGGCCAGGAATTGGCCACTATGATGGAGCAGCAGACCGCCCGCTTCGGCGCTGAAACCGAGTACACCGAAGTGATTGGCATCGAAAATATCGAACAGCCAGTCAAAACGATTCATACCGACGACCGGGAATTCACAACCAAGGCCGTGATCATCGCCACCGGCGGGTCCCACAACAAGCTTGGCGTCGCCGGTGAGGATGCATTGGCAGGACGCGGCGTGTCCTACTGCGCTGTCTGCGACGGAAATTTCTTTCGAGGACAGGACGTGGTGGTGGTGGGCGGCGGCGACTCCGCCTTGGACGAAGGCCATTATTTGAGCGGGATCGTCAACTCGGTGACCTTCATTCACCGGCGGGACGAACTCCGGGCCACCAAGGTCCTTCAGGAGCGGGCTTTCAACAACGACAAGGTTAAGTTCCTCTGGAGCCACGTGGTAGAAGAATTCAGAGGAGATATGGTGTTGGACCGCGCCCTGGTCAAAGACCTCAAGACTGAGAAACTCTACGAGTACCCCATGGCGGCAGCGTTCATTTACGTGGGATTCCACCCCAATACAGAGTACCTATCGGATATATTGGAGCTGGACTCTGGAGGTCACGTCTACACCGATATCAACATGAGGACGACAATCCCGATGGTCTACGCCTGCGGTGACGCCCGAGCCGAGTCCACGCGCCAACTCGGCGCAGCAGTGGGAGACGGTATCACCGCCGCGCTGGCAGCATTCCACGACCTGAATAATTAGTTCAGACCTGGTTCAGACCTGCGGGGGCTCTGCCGATTAATTTCGGCAGAGCCCCTTTCGTTATTCCGGAGTAGACAGGAACGGCCGAATTTAACTTAAACCCCGCTAATCTCCCAGACTAGCGTCGCGCTCCCGGCAACCACGATTACAGCGATCATCACGTGGCGGAAGGTACGGTCGTTGATCCGGTTCACCACCAACCCGGCCAGGCCAAACCCGATAATCATCCCTGGAATCATGACACCGATATTGGCCAGGGTGTCCCTGCTCACCAGGCCGGTGGCGGAGTAGAGGGCGAAGGCCGTTATGTCCGACGCGATGAAGAGCAGCGCCAACGTGGCTCTGACCCTTTCCGGTTTCCACTCTTGGGAGATGGCGTAGATCGCGGCTATGGGACCGCCAATGGCGATGGTGGTCGTTGCCAGAGAAGTAAGAAAACCAAAGGACGGGCCCGCCATCCTGGTCCGGGTGAAGGGCAATTGGACATTTTTCAGGCTGAACAATGCCAAGAATATGATCACGATGGCGATGGTTATCCGCAAGACTCCTGGACTAGCTGAGTTCAGCGCTAGGACTCCGATGGGAGTAGCGGCCATCCCACCCAGGACCAGCCCCATGGCGGGCCGAAACTCCAAATGACGCCAGGACCGCACCAGCACCATCGCCATCATCAGACCGATGAGACTGTTTATCACCACCACAACCTGCTGGGGCTCCAGGTACAGCAGAAGTACGGGAGCTGCAACTAGTGCGAAGCCAAATCCGACGGTGCCGATGACAAAGGAGGAGGCAACAACCGCCAGTAATCCGAAGAAAAGTTCGAGGCCAGTTAGCAAAGCGCGGCTTAGTTACCTGGCGCCAGGTCGAACAGCCGTTGTTTGGCGGCAATTTTCAGGGCCAGACTCACGTCAATCACCGGAGGCCCTTCACGGCGGACCTCCACCTCTAATTGCTGGGACTGGTTCACGGAGAAAGACCGCTCGCCGTCCAACGCCACCGTGCAGTCTCGTTTCTCGATGATTAACCTTTCGCCATCGGCCATCCGATGCCAGGACGAGATAAGCACCGGTGGGATCACGCC
>VFHG01000109.1 GCA_009392075.1 SAR202 cluster bacterium | reverse complement strand
ATAGAAGGGTTCGAAGGTTCGACCCCTTGGGAGCCATTGGCCAACCAGGGGGCCGCCCCGGATTTGGCCGAACATGCCCGGTCAAGCGCACGGAGTGGTGGGTCGGGCCTGCGGTTCTCTTGGACCGTGTCGATCTCCAACGGACAGCGTGGAGTGCTTCTGCCGGCTGGACCGTCCCCCTTGCCTGCGATCGGCGGGCCGGAATTCCAGGTAGGTCAACAGGTACGAGTGGAATTGGGCAATTTAGCTGTGCCCGTGAGGTTCGTAGGAATAACCACCCATTTCCCAACGCTGATACCTGACCGTAAGCCGTTCTTTATCGTAGACCTCACTGATTTCCAGGAGTACGCCCGGCGCCTGCCCAGTAGTATTTCGGACGAGCCCAACGAGATGTGGTTGGCCCTAGACGAAGATGCTGACCGTAGCCAGGTAATCTTACAGATAGCCGAAGCCGCGCCCGGACTTATCACGGTTAGAGATGGCGAGGCGACTGCTGCATTGGCTGAGCGCAACCCCCTTGCCGGCGGCGGCTGGGACGGTCTGACCATCTTCAGCATGGCGGCCATTGGGATCGTCGTGCTGCTCACCTTGACCGTCCATTCTTTGGTGTCGATACGGACGGGGCGGATGGACCTGGCCGTTGCCAGGGTCCTCGGATTCTCAAGCAGACAATTTTTTCTGTCATTGGCCGCCGAGCGAATGATTATCGCGGTGTTGGCCATCGCCGCCGGCGCCGCCATGGGTTATTGGCCGGGTCTGGAGATACTAGAGTTGGTCGACCTGACACCCCAAGGAGACGCTCCGGTGCCGCCGCTCTTGCCGTCGGTCAAGGGCTGGTTGATGGCTGGCGTATTGGCTGGACTGCTGGGGGCAGCAACATTGTCGGTCGGATTCGCGGTGGTGGCGGCCCGGCGGCTCAACACTGCTGAAGTCCTGCGGGGTGGCATATGATGATGCCCCAGATCGGCAGCATCGAATGATGCCCATGATCCGGTTTGCTTACGTCATGGCTGTGCGGAGAGCAGTCTCCGGTTGGCGGTTGGAGGCTGTGCTCTTCGGCGGCATATTGCTGGCCGTAGCCTTGATGGCCAGCGGTGTGATCTTCTCCGACTTGCTGTCCAACGCCTCGCTACGCCACGAGCTACTTCAGGCGCCGCCTGAAGAGGTAAATATTTCGGTCCGGTCCTTCAGCAGTCAGGATGAACCGTCCAGCGCTGCCGGACGGCGCAGGGTCTACCAGGAGCGCCTAGCCTTTGCCGAGAATCGTATGGCGGCGCCATTTGCGCCCTATCTGACAGGGCAGGCGCGAATGATCGATACCGCTACCTTTTATTTTGAGGGACACCCCCAATTAGAACTGGACAATGAGATTCGGCCCAGGGGTTCCATCATCTACATGTCCGGTTTCGAGCCTGACCGGATTAGGATAACCCAGGGAAGTTGGCCTGGAGCGGAGAACGCATCCGCCCCACTCGGCACGCCGGTAGACGTGATAGTCGACGAGTTGGGCCTACAACTTTTGGGTCTGGAAGTCGGCCAGGTGATGGATGTCTTCCCGGCGGCTTCGTTCACCGACCCGCCGTCCATGCCGGTGCGGATATCCGGGGTCTTTGAGCGCATAGACCCCGGTGATGAATTCTGGTATGGGGTAGATTCCGATTTCAGCGTTCAGAACGACCGTTGGACCATCGTGCCGCTCTTCACCAGTGAAGAGGCGATAAATAACCGGGTGCTCGGTGAGTATCCGACTCTCTACACCGATTTCACCTGGTACTACTACGTGGACCGTGAAGGGCTGCGGGCCAGCGATGTGGGAAACCTGCAACAGGCTTTAGCTCAGGCCGAAAGCGATATCAGGTTCCATCTGAAAAATTCCAGCTTCAAGATCAAGCTGGACACCCTGCTTAGCAATTTCGACGAACAATTGCTGTTGGCCCGCGTGCCCCTGTTCTTGGTGGTGTTTTTGATCACCGGGATACTGCTGTATTACCTGGCTTTGGTGGCGGGGTTGATCGTCCGTTCCCGCTCCAGTGAGATCGCCATGCTGAAAAGCCGAGGCGCCACCACGGCGCAGGTCGGCATGTTGGGCCTAGGAGAGGGCCTTCTTCTGGCCATTCCTGCGGTGATTATCGGACCGTTCCTGGCCATGGGAGTCGTCAAGGTCCTGGGCAACGTGTTCTTCAGCCTAGGTGGGGGCGCTGACGAACTTTCCGGCGTGCCAGTGGTCGTGTCCCAGGGTGCGGTCGTGCTCGGGCTGATCGGTGGGGCGCTGGCTGTCATCGTGTTCACATTCGCCACGTTGGCGGCTGCCAGGCACGGAATCGTGGAGGCAATGCAGACCGGGGCCAGGCCGCCAACGGCGTCTTTCCTGCACCGGTATTACTTGGACATTCTGATATTGGCTTTGATCCTTTTGCTGTGGTGGCAGATACAAAGCAGGGGTTCGTTCCTGGTCCAATCGGTGGGTGCCCAGCAGCTAGAGATCGATTACAGCCTGCTGTTGGGGCCGGTTCTGGGGCTGTTTGCGGTCGGTTTGATCGTCATGCGGGTATTCCCGTGGTTCGCGGCGCTCTTGTCACGCCTTGCCGGACCATTTGCCCCTTCATGGTTGGTGCACGCTCTGCGCCATGTGGCCCGAGACCCGATGGTGCCCGGGATCTTGATCGTGTTGCTAACATTGGCCACCGCCCTTGGGGTCATCGGCAGCGCCTTCAGTTCGACGTTAGAGAAGAGCCAGAAAGAGAGGTCTCTATACGCGGCGGGAGCTGATCTGAGGCTCCGCCACAGCGGCGTTTCCTCCACGAGACCGGGCGGAAGATTCGCTGTGGATGTTAGGGAGATTCCGGAGGTGGTCCAAGCGTCGGATGTGTACCGCGCCAGAGGACAGATCACCACCACTGGGTTCAGTTCGCCAACCTCGGTGTTAGCGGTGGACGCATCCCACATCGGGGAGGTTGCCTGGTTCAGAAACGACCTGGCCAACGGGAAGTCGATCGAAGAGTTGGCCGGGCTACTACTGGGCGGCCCACAAGAGCCGTTGGGCCTGCCCCTGCCCATCGATGCAAATGGCCTGTCTGTTTGGGTCCAACCGGCTGGGCTGGATGCAGGGGCCAATCTATGGGCCAGGATTAAGGACGCCCGTGGACTGTACTTCGACACCTGGTTGGGCAGCTTAGCCGAGCCAGGCTGGCACCGTATCCAGTCTGACCTTACCCCTGAGCTCGCCTCTGGGCGCCGGTTCTCCAACCAGAGGCTAAATATCTCAGTGGCGCCGCCATTCACTCTTCAGTCGTTCCAAATCACCGACCGTTTCCGGACGGCAAGCTCCGACGACTTGGGAGCGGTGTTCCTTGGACGATTGGACGCATTGACGCCAGGAGGTCCGGTGACCATTTCCGATTTCCAAAATTCCGCGGAATGGTCGGTGATCCAAGATTTCGCCCGGCCCGGGCTTTATGCCTTGGAGAACAGCGTGTCGGCCGGCGGGACTCAGTTCCCGGTCTCCACCAGGTACAGTTGGGCCAGCGGTGGCGTCGGTTTGCGGGGCATACAGCCCGGCCCCACTGCGCCGTCGGTGCCTGCAGTGGTCAACGGACAGTTCTTAGATGTGGCCGACGCCTCGGTGGGCGACGAAGTGATCTTGGGGCTGTCTACCTATTCGATCCGGATAAAGATTGCCGGTGTGGCAGATTACTTCCCAACGCTGGACCCGGGGGAAAAGCCGTTCGTTCTGATGGACCTAAACAGCTTTGAGGCCGCCTCGAACCAACATAGCCCGATCCCCCTGGCCGGGGCCAATGAGATTTGGGTAGACCTGGTTTCAGACCCAGCCTCACTAGATGGAATAGTGAATTCCGGAGAGGCCGGCCGTGTCATCGAGTCCATCATGGAGTTGGGCGCCAGCATCAGAGAGACCTTTGACTCAGAGGCCATGGTCGCGGCCCGAGTGGACCAGCCGTTGGTCAATGCCGGTTGGGGCGCGCTCCTGGTGTTATTGTTCTTGGCGGTCGCCCTGGCCACCGGTTCGGGCGTGATGCTGTTCTCGTTCCTGGACACTAAGGAGCGCCAAACTGAGTTCGCTCTGCTGCGGACCTTGGGTTCCACCGGCGGACAACTGCGGGGCATCGTGTGGTTTAATCTGTTTTTAATCGTCATATGTGGAGTAGTTCTGGGCACCTGGGTGGGCCAAATGATCGGGACCAGCCTCTTGCCGCTGATGGAAGTGGCTGAAGAGGGCGAACGTGTTACACCGCCCATGGCCTTCACGACTAATTGGTTGTCGCTGGCCGTTTCTTATTCGGTTTTGGCCGTTGTCACTGTGGCAACGGTGGTCTGGCTGGCGTGGTTGAGTTCAAAGATTCAGGTGGAGCAAGTCCTCAGAATGGGAGATGCCGGATGACCCAGTTCAGTGAATACCGGGAAAACAACGGAGGCGACAACGGCGTGGCGGACCCTGAAACGGGTCTGTACATCGATTGCCGGGACCTGTTCAAAATCTACAAGCGCGCCGACTTGGAAGTGGTGGCTCTGCGCGGATTAGACCTCAGTGTCGAAAAAGGTGAATTGATCGCAGTCATCGGGGCCAGCGGAAGCGGCAAAAGCACGTTGCTGAACATATTGGCGGGCCTGGACCGGCCCTCCGCTGGTCAGGTGCTAGTCGGCTCTCGAGACCTGTTGGACGTGTCGGATAAAGACTTGGTGATGTACAGGCGTTCGGAGGTGGGGTTCGTTTGGCAGGCCACGGCCCGCAACCTGGTGCCGTACCTCTCTGTTGCTGACAACATCGAACTACCGATGGCGCTGTCGGGAGAGCCGGCTAAGGCACGGCGTGCCTGGTCGGACGAGTTGTTGGAGTCTCTGGGCATGGCGGATAAGGCCAAACGGTTGCCTTATCAGTTGTCCGGCGGCGAACAACAACGGGCCGCCATTGCCGTGGGTCTGGCCAATAAGCCGCCCCTGCTCCTGGCCGACGAGCCCACCGGCGAACTGGACACAGAGAACGCCGACAGCATTTTTGGAATGATTCGAGGGTTGAACCGTTCCTACGGCGTCACGGTGGTCACAGTCACTCATTACGCCGGCGTATCCCAGTTTGTGGACCGCGTGGTCCATATCCGAGACGGGCGCATCGGTTCTGAGACTTTCTCCCACCCCGATTACCACCGCGACGGCGGCATTGTGGAAGACGAGTACGTGGTGGTGGACCCGGCTGGCCGGCTACAGCTTCCGGTGGAGTTAGCGGAGCGGTTCAGGCGCGGGGGCCTGGCCAAAATCCAAATGGAAGATGGGCAGATCACAATCGATGCGCCGGACACCAACCCGCGCCAGCCGAGGAGCAGAAGTTGATGCAAGCCGATAATGCCAACGGGCCGGTGCTGACCGCCGTGGAGCTTAGCCGGGTGTTTGGTTCAGGCGACACGGCTGTTACTGCGTTATCAGGCATCAGTCTCACGGTTCAGCAAGGGGACTTCTTGGCGGTCACTGGCCGCTCGGGTTCGGGCAAGACCACGTTGCTCAACCTGCTTTCGGGATTGGACAGTCCCACCACAGGCACCGTCCATTTCCACGGTGACGACCTGGCGAACCTGCGGGAGTCGGACCTGGTGGAGATGCGGCGGCACAAGATCGGGTTCGTTTTCCAGTCGTTTGGCCTCATGCCCTTGTTGTCGGCCCAAGAGAACGTGGAATTGCCGTTGCACATCGGCGGAGCGTCCTGGCGGGAGCGGAGACAGAAGGCCACCGAGGCATTGCGCGCAGTGGGATTGGGGACCCGGGCCCGGCACCGGCCCTTTGAACTCTCAGGAGGCGAACAGCAGCGGGTGTCCATCGCCAGAGCGCTGGTGACTGAGCCGGAAGTGGTGTTTGCCGACGAGCCGACAGGAGAACTCGATACCGCCACCGCCCGGTCGATAGCTGAGACCTTGGGCGAAGTTGCCGCATCCAGGCGTGCCACCGTGATCGTGGCCACCCACGACCTTGACCTGGCAGCCACGGCCCAACGACGTTTGGACTTGGTTGACGGCATGATCGTTTCCCAAGGTTAAGCCTTCCCGCCGGCCCCTGTGCGTCTCGTAGGGATTTTTTCTGTGACGTTGGTTACACGTTATGGATGTCACGGTCGCGTCAGGTACCTCAATTACGGCTACACTGACTGGACTGGGCGTTGTTAACACATCGCTGCAATCCAAGATCTCTGGCTCGGACGGCCGCGTTAGATTGACTTGGATCGTGAACACCAGTGGGCCCTATATGGCCACTGGCACCGCCGGAAACTCCCCGATCAGCGGCAGCGCCTCTGTCCAGTAACGGAAAATAGGCGCCCACATCCGTGTATACTTCGGCGGGGCTCCGATACCCCGATAATCAGTTCGCCGAGGAATAAACATGTTTGTGCGCATCTACACTGGTGACGACGGCCAGTCCCACATGGAAGACTTGGACGTTCTCACAGGACCCGTCACCCGAATCGCGACCAAGCCCGGCGAAGACCTGGTCTTCCGCAAGTCGGTTGAGAATAGCTTCAGCGACTACCACAACCCGACCCGGCGCCAATATCTATTTGTAATCGAAGGCCAGATGGAAGTCTCAGTGAAGGACGGCTCAACCCGGTTCTTCAACCCAGGCGACGTGCTGCTTGCAGAAGACATGACCGGCCAAGGCCACATCACCAAGTCCGTGGGAGGCACCTACACGTCGGTGTCCATGGGTATACCGGACTAAATGGCGTCCCGGAGATTCCGGTTGACAGCAACCGACCGTTATTTATAATGACGATTAAATAAGCTCGGCAATATCGCCGAAAGCGCTATGCCAATATTCGAGATGGGAAGGCGAAGTCAAAATGATTACAAAATTCGACAGCCTATACGCCGGTCACGTGGACATGACCGATATCGGCTACGGCGGGATGCCAGTCAACGACCGGAAATTTGACAATGACCACTTGATCACTGCCTATAGCAAAGCTGAGGCCATCGCCAAGACCTTGGACGCCAACGGGTTCGACACGATGTGGATGGCGGAGCACCACTTTCAGCCGGAGGGGTACGAGTGTATTCCCAACCTGATCATGCTGAACGTCCATCTGGCCCACCTGACCAAAAACATCAAGTTCGGCTGTGGGTTCAACATCGCTCCCATGTGGCACCCCCTGCGCCTGGCCGAGGACTACGCCACCGCCGACATCCTGACCAACGGTCGGGTGATCTTCGGCGTAGGTCGCGGCTACCACACCCGCGAGGTCGAGACCTTTGGTTCCAACATCACGGACCAGGACGCCAACCGGGAAGAATTCGAAGAAGCGGTGGACATCATCTTCAAGGCGTTCAACAATGAGTCCTTCTCGCACCAGGGGAAGTACTACACCCTGCCTCCAGAGGTGCCCTACCGCGGCTACACTCTCAAGGAGCTGACGCTGGTGCCCCGCCCAAAGACCCTGCCGGTGGAGTGCTGGCAGCCCATCCAAGGCGGCACACAGAGAGCCTTGGATTTCATGGCCAAGCACGGTATCAAGGGAATCCTGGGCGGCGGAGTCGCTGAGGGCGGCGTCATGGACAGCATCATGACCGGCTACCGCGACGCCCTGGTGCGCGGCGGAAAGACCGACGCCCAACTAGGCGAGGGACTTAGCGTTGGTTTCCACTTCCACCTGGCTCCCACCGTGGAACAGGCCATCAAAGAATCCAAGAGTTTCTACGAAGAGAACCTCAAGATGTTCGGCCCGTTGCGCCTGCACCGAGGTCTGACTGACGAGCAGATCGAGATAATGGGCGACCCACGCCGCGCGCCGGACGGCGGCCTTCCGAGCATCGAGGACGCAGTCAAGTCTCAGGCCTTCCTAGCCGGACCGCCCGAACGTATCATCGAACAACTCAAGTCTGTGGAGAAGGAGTATCCCGCCCTGGAACGGATTGGCGTGAGCCATCCCATGGGAACTCCTCAGAGCGTGATCACCGAGCAACTGGAGTGGTTCGGAAAAGAGGTCATGCCCGCCTTCAAAGGCAAAGTAGGCGCCAACGCCTAGGTGGGCGGCTTGCCGCGTTTCCTTGGATGAGTAACAAAAACACCGGTGGAGTGACTCTCCGCCGGTGTTTGATTTATTTACCACGCCCGTTTTCCTGTCATTCCGAGGAATCAGCCGAGGAATCTCGCTGCCCCTACGCCAACACAGCCCAATGTCTAAGCCACCATCGATCATGATCCAAGAGGTCAAACTTATTTTGGAAGCGCCCTGGGGCCGCACCCGTAGGGAACACGGGTCAAACTCGAAACGCGTTGACAGCAAATGGCCCCCAGATTACACTCGGATGAACCTATCACCCATAAATATGTGAGCTCCTATGGTTTCCTCAGACGCCGTTAACTTAGGCGACGCAATCGACCTGATGTTTGAGACGGGCTGGACCGACGGCCTGCCCGTGGTCCCGCCCACCGAAGACCGGGTCAAGAAATTCGTAGAGTACACCGGCCGGGACGCGTCCGAGGTCATCGCCGAACTGCCGCCGTTGGGCGGAAAAGCGACTGTGGAACGAATCGCCGTGAACGCTGTGATGGCCGGTTGCCTGCCCGAGTATATGCCCGTGATCATTACCGCCATCCAAGCCATGATGGACGACCGGTTCAACCTTCGCGGGGTGATGTGCTCCACTGGCATACACACGCCCCTCGTGATTGTCAGTGGTCCCATAGTCAAAGAACTCGACATCAATGGCGGCTACAACTGCTTCGGCGCCGGCTGGAGAGCCAATGCTACTATCGGCCGGGCCGTGAAGCTGGCCCTGGTCAATCTGGGCGGGGCCATCCCCGGCGAGACGAACAAGGCGACATTCGGCCACCCCGGCGCCTACACCTATTGCGTCGCTGAGGACCAAGACATCAACCCTTGGGAGCCGCTGCACACCGACGCCGGCCTGGAAGCCACGGACAGCGCGGTAACCGTCTTCCCCGGCGAAGCTCCCCACAACATCATGTACCACGCCAACAATTCCCGTGATTTCCTTACGGTCTTGGCGGACACGATGTGCACTCTTGGCAACGTCCAGATGTACGTCATGGGGGATACCTTCGTGGCCATCGGCCCGGAACATGCCCGATTCCTCAGCGAAGACGGCTGGCGCAAGGCAGATATCCGCCAGTTCTTATTCGAGCACGCCAGGAAACCGGTCAGCGCCTTGAAACACGGCGGTCCGCCCCAGGGCGATGCCAACCGTGGGCATTTTTGGCCCCGGTTCGTGGACGCCAACGACGACAACCAGATGGTGCCGGTGGTCCGGACGGCCGACCGAATCCACATCATGGTGGCCGGAGGCCGCGGTGGCCCCCATTCCGTCTACATCCCCGGCTGGGGTTCCCGCCGGGTCACTCAGAAAATCGAACTGCCGTAAAGCGAGTCCGCAAGGAGAGATCATGGGTAACGCACCTGGAGCAGACCTGAAGGCCCGTCTCAATGACATGGGCCTGCTTTCACCCATCGACCCCGAAGCCTATTCCAAATGGCGGGCAGCACCACGCCTGGAATCCATCCACGGGCGGGTCGGCGGCTTTCTGGGCAACCGCAAGGCAAACGCCAGCGCGTTGCTCCAGGGAGTTAAAGAACTGCTGGACAAGGACTTTGAGCTGAGGCACGGGATAGGGGTCGACAAGTACGTTTATTCCCGCCCGGCTGCTGACGATATCATCGATGACCTGGCATCGCAGTGTGATTTCGTGGTGACCTGCATCGCGGATTGAGGGTCCTGTACCGCGTGCAGTGTGCACGACGCGATGGCCCTGGAGAACAGGGGAATTCCCACGGTAGTAATCTGTACCGAGCCGTTCTTGAATTCGGCCTACCGCCACGCCAGCGTTTTCGGCCGCAAAGGGTTCCAGCCCCTGGGCATCCCTCACCCACTGGGCGGTATCACGCCTGAGTTGGTGTCTGAGCGGGCAGCAGAGCTACATCAGCAGATCATTAAGGCCCTTACGACTGGCGAATAACTGAAATTTTAGGCGGCGAGTGTTTTTGGCCGCCGCTCAGATTTGGGAGAAACTAATGGTCCGAGTAGGCGCTGGGACGCATGTTTACGAACAGTTGGACACCTGGGAAAAATTACCCGAGGGCTGGGTTCTAGGCCAGACGGCCATCGTCACCGACTCCCAGGACCGGGTGTACCTGTTCAACCGGGGCGACCACCCGTTGATCGTTCTGGACCGCGACGGCAATTTCCTGAACTCTTGGGGCGAGGGCCAATTGCCTGACGCACACGGCATGTTCATTGACGGCGACGACAATCTCTACATGCCGGTGAAGAACAGCCACGTTGTGTTGAAATACCGGCCCGATGGCGATCTCCTGATGACCTTGGGTGAGTGGGACAAGCCTTCGGACACCGGCTGGTCCGGCGACTACAGCGAGCCAGCCAAGCAGGCTGCCGGCCCTTTCAACCGGCCCAGCGATATCGCACTGGACGGCTCGGGAGACCTGTACATCTCCGACGGTTACGGGAACGCGCGGGTTCACAAGTTCACCGCCGACGGCAAGCTGCTTTTCTCTTGGGGCGAGCCGGGCAAAACCGGGCCAGGAGAGTTCCACGTCCCCCACGGCGTTTGGGTGCACACCGACGGGCGGGTTTTTGTGGCCGACCGGGAAAATAACCGGATCCAGATATTCACCGCAGATGGGAAATACCTGGACGAATGGACCGGCCTCGCACGTCCCTGCGACATCTACGTTGACGATGATAACGTCTTCTACGTTCCCGAGCTGGATGGGTTCATGAGCATCCTCAGCATTGACGGCGACATCATCGCCACCTGGGATAGTCCGCTGGACGCAGGCTGGGGCAACGGAGCCCACGCCGTCTGGGTGGATTCCCACGGCGACCTCTACGTCAACCAGAACGTAGAAGGCCACCGTCTGGTCAAGTACCAGCGTCAGTAGGCTGACCCCGCCCCTTTGCGGTAGACAGCCAGCCTTACCCTATACCTACTCGGAGGAACCCCCATGCGGGCTGGATATCAAGTTGGACACGTGGTGCTGCGGGACACCGTGGACCATCAGCAGCAGTGGCAAGACCACCTGTCCCAGTTCCGTGCCGCCCGGGACGCAGGGTTCGACTCCTACTGCTTCGGTAACCACTTCTTGATCGACCCATTCCAGCACTTCCAGCCGTGGACCGTCCTGGCCCGTATGGCCGCGGAGCCGGGTAACATGACCCTGGCCACCTCGGTCTTGTTGCTGCCACTGCTGAACCCGGTGGAGGTGGCGGAGCAAGCCGCGACCCTGGACCACATCTCCGTGGGGCGGTTCGTGATGGGCATCGGTCTTGGCTACCGCGTCGAAGAATGCGAGGCGTTCGGCATCAAGATGTCGGAGCGGGGCGGCCGAATCACCGAGTCCATGGAGCTGATACGACGGCTGTGGACCGAGGATGAGGTGACCCACCACGGCAAGTACTACCACGTAACGGGCGCCAGACCCACCGCCCGGCCCTACCAGAGGCCCGGCCCCAAAGTCTGGCAGGCAGCCATGAGCGACCCGGCCATCCGAAGAGTGGGACGCTCCGGAGACATACTCTTCGTGGGGCCGGCCCAGGGCAACGAGTCCATCCGAAAACAGATCGATCTCTATCGAGAGACGTTGGAGAAGAGCGGACACGAGAAACCTGAAGACATGGTGATCGTGAGGGAGTTCTTCTGTGCCGGTACTCATGAGGAGGCCATCCGGAAGGCAAGGGGCGGATTTGAGACGAAATACAAGGTCTACCGTGACCAAGGCCTGCACGGCTCCGATGATGAGCTGGCCAGAAAGGTTACCGGCAATCTTGAAACCTTGATGGACGAAACATTTGTTCTGGGCAGCCCGGAAGAGTGTCTGGAGCAGATTGAGGAATACAAAAACATGGGATTCACCGATGTCATCCTGCGGTTGTTCTATCCCCAGATGACCCAAGGTGAAGCCCTGGAGCACATCAACCTGGTGGGGGAAGAAGTCATCCCTGGGATGCACCGCCTCTAGGGCCTCGGCTTAGGCGATGAGCGAAGGACGCATTGGGCGAAGTAGGAATCTGGATTACGGTGATTCTGGCGGGCTTGTTGGCTCTGGGGGTACGAGAGTACGCCCGAACCAGCGGGACCTTTGCAGCCCGCTGGGAACAGATCAAGTTCACGCTATCGGCCGCCGCCCTGATTTTGTTGGGCATCATTGCCACCGCGTTGGCTATCGGTTTCATCATCGCTGTCGTGGTAATTGAGATTTGGCGGCCATTGTTGGTGGTCGCCGCCGTGATAGTTGGCCTGGTGGCCTCTTCCGTCTGGGTTAGACGCGCCAGAAGCTGAGAGAATCCCGTTTTTGAACGAACATATCAGGAGAGGAAATTGGAAGTTGGCGTAATTTTCCCCCAGACAGAGATCGAGCCAGACCCGCTGGCCATCAAAGACTTCGCCCAGGCGGCCGAGGACATGGGATTCGCCTATATCTTCATCGCCGACCACGTGCTGGGCGCAGACCCGGCCCACCACGATTTCCCAGCCCTCCGCACCTACAACCACAAGTCGGTGGTGCACGAAACCATGACTCTCATGGGCTATCTCGCGGCCATCACCGAGCGGGTGGGCCTGGCTACCGGCATCCTGATCCTGCCCCAACGCCAAACGGTTTTGGTGGCCAAGCAGGCTGCCGAGGTGGACGTGCTATCCGGCGGGCGATTGCGACTCGGTATCGGAGTCGGCTGGAACACGGTCGAGTACGAGGCATTGGGCGAAGACTTCCACAACCGTGGAGCACGTAGCGCCGAACAGATCGAGGTGATGCGGGCGCTTTGGACTCAGGACGTGGTCGACTTCCACGGCAAGTGGCACAACATCAGCCACGCAGGCTTGAACCCCCTGCCCATCCAGCGGCCTATCCCTGTCTGGCTCGGCGCCGGCAGCTCTCAGAGCCCCACCCCGCCCGACACCGTGTTGAAGCGGGTGGCCCGGCTGGCCGACGGCTGGTGTCCCAACTTCAATCCCGACGAGACCGGAGGTGCCATCGTGGAGAGGACCCACGGTTTTATGAGAGAGGTGGGCCGTGACCCCAGCGCTCTAGGCCTGGACGGCCGTCTCCGCACCGGCGACAGGCAGCCCGAGGACTGGATGGACGAAGCCAAGGCGTGGCAGGAATTGGGGGCAAGTCACCTCTCAATCGAGAACCGGCAGGCTGGATTGAAAACCGCCGGAGAGCACATTGAGGCCATGCGCAAGTTCAAAGAGGCCACCGGACTCAAGTTTTAATATGCCTAGATTCGAACCAAGAGACCCGGAATTTGAAGCCAAGGTCCGGTCCAGCTTTGCTAAGCAGACCGCCATGCAGACCCTGGGCGCGGTCATGGGCAAAGTTGAGCCAGGACAGGTGGAGATCGAGATGCCTTTCCAGGCCGATCTGACCCAACAGCACGGCTTTATCCACGGCGGAATCGTGACTTCTATCCTGGACAGCGCCTGCGGGTACGCGGCCTTCAGTCTAAGCGCCTCGGACTCGGCAGTGGTGACCGTTGAATACAAGGTCAACTTCTTGGCCCCGGCCAAAGGAGAGCGGCTGGTGGCCAGAGGACAAGTTTTGCGCCCTGGCGCCAGCATCACGGTCTGCAAGGGGGATGTGGTCGCCTACGACGGCGATGAAGAGAAGCTGGTGACTACGATGCTCATGACCATGATGATTCTGCCGAATCGCCCTGACCTGACAGGGTAAACCGGATTAATTAAGCCCCCGGCCCACGGAGGTCCTATGGATTTTGGCCTGTTTTTGGAGTTCTCCGGTCAAGAAGGCGAGGATGAGGCCAGGGTGTTCCAGCGCGGGTTCAGCCTGGTCGACGAAGCTGAAAGCCTCGGGGTTGATTCTATCTGGCTGCCGGAATATCACTTTATCCCGGTCAGCGTGCTGTCTTCGCCCATCGCCGTCGCTACGGCGGTCGCCGCCCGGACTAAGAAGATGCGTATCGGGTTCGGCGTCTATCTACTGCCGTTGGCGAACCCGATCAAGGTCGCGGAAGAAGTTGCGACCCTCGACCACATCAGCAACGGGAGGGTTGAGTTCGGGATCGGACGTGGGACTTTCCCAGAGCATCACGACGCATTTAATTCGCCCTACCCCGAAAGCCGCAGCCGGTTCAATGAATACCTCGAAATCATCCTCAAGGCCTGGACCGGAGAGGAAGTGAATTTCGAGGGGGACCACTACCACTGCGAGGGAATAAAGGTGAAGCCCAAACCGGTACAGAGTCCTCACCCGCCGATACGCGTTGGCGTCACCTCGGCAGAGACCTTCCCAATCATTGGACGCATGGGCTACCCGATCTTCATCAACCCGTCACGGGCCTTTGCCTTGTCCGACCTCGCGCCCCATATCGATGCTTACCTGATTGCCTGGCAGGATGCCGGCCACCCCGGCGAGGGCGAAGTGGGCCTACGAGTCCCGATCTATGTGGCGGACACTAAGGAGAAGGCTTACGAGGATCCTAGAGAGAGCGCCCTTACGTCGATGACCGGGCTTGCCGAACGGGTCCGGGTCAGCGCGTCCCGGGAGGGCACTACCGGCAACTGGCAGGCCGAGTCAGAGCAACTGACCAGTATGACTTATGACGATTGGCTCCGGGACAAAGTGGTGTACGGTACGCCGGAGCGGGTCGTGGACCGGTTGACCCAATTGATCGAGGAACTTCACTTAAGCCAGATCGTCTACGAGATCAACTTTGGCCGCCAGATACCCTTCGAGCAGCAGACGAAGTGCTTGAGGCTGATCACGGAGAAGGTCTTTCCGAAAATTCGATAGAGGTTGGTCTGGTGCCAGAGATGACCCTGAATTCAAACAGGGCGAATCAGAGACCCGCGCCTACGGGTTGCGCCGAGCCAGAACAGGTGTCAGGACGAACGGGGCGGGGCGTCGTCCTTTACGCGAGGGATCACTCTACACGCTAATCGAACATCATGACGCTGCGGGCTACTGAGCCTTCTTTCATGTATTTGAAGGCGTCGTTTATGTCTTCTAGCTTAAGGCGTTTGGTGACCAGTTCGTCCAGCTTTAGGCGGCCCTGCAGGTAGAAATCGATGTACCGGGGCATGTCCACCCGGAAGTGGTTCGAACCCATGCTGCTGCCCTGGATGCGCCGCTCCCGCAAGAAGGCGGAGCCGTCCAACTCAATCTTGGTGCCAAGAGGAATCATGCCGATGATGGTGGCCGTGCCCCCGGCCCTCAAAATCTCGAATGACAGCTCGGCAGTTTCCTTCTTGCCGATGGCTTCAAATGAATAGTCCACGCCGCCGCCCGTCAGGTCTTTGACCTTTTTCTCGGCATCGCCGGTGGACGCGTCGATCACGTCCGTGGCCCCGAACTCCCTGGCCAGCGTTAGTTTGTCTTCCACGGCGTCGATGGCGATGATGCGCAGCGCCCCGGCGAGCTTGGCGCCCTGGATGGCGTTCAGGCCCACTCCGCCGGCTCCAATGACCGCAACGGTGCTGCCCGGCTCGACCTTGGCGGTGTTGAGGGCTGCTCCCAGGCCGGTGGTGGCCCCGCAGCCGATGAGGGCCATCTGCTCGAAGCCGATATCCTGCTCGATCTTCACTAGGGAATTTTCATGGACCAGCATCATCTCGGCGTAGGCGCCAAGGTTGGCGAATTGGGTTACCGGGTTTCCGCTCTGGCTAAGGCGAGGCTCCTCGTCGGGCCCTCTGACCAGTCCCGTCCGGGAGCAGAGTACCGGCCGTCCGGTGGTGCAGCGCTCGCAAACGCCGCAGAAGACCGACAGGCAGCAGATAACGCGGTCGCCGGGAGACACGTAGCGCACTTGACTGCCCACTGCTTCCACCGTTCCCGCGGCCTCGTGTCCCAGGAGCACCGGCATGGTCGTGGTGTAAAGCCCTTCCACGAAGTGGAGATCGCTATGGCAAACTCCCGAGGCGCGGGTGCGGACCAAGACTTCTCTGGGGCCTGGCGACGCGACGTCAACTTCCTCGATCTGCAGTGGCTGGTTTACCTCATGCAACACGGCTGCTTTCATGGCCAGTTACTCCTAATACGATTGGGAAGGATTTCTAGGCTGATGTTGGGAGACATAATACGCTGCTACGGCATCAGATTGCGAACCACCTCTGGTCGGCCAGCACCACGGACGTCTCGATCTGGCGGTCGGGCACGTTCCAATACTTGCCGAGCAGTGTTTCTTTCTCTTGGGTCGAGACCACTTTAAACCCGTGGTTCTCGTAGAAACGGACCGCCCAGACCGCGTCGGCCCACGTCCCGATAAGGACCGGTTTGGTTGCCTGGCCCATGATTCGGCCCAGAAGTTCCCCACCGATGCCATGGCCCCGTTGAGAGGTGCGGATGTAGGCGTGGCGGATCAGCGTCACATCCTGAACGTCTTGGATCCCCATAACCCCGGCCAACTCGCCGTCTTTCTCGTAGCCTAGGAAAGAGACACCGGCCGAAACCTCTGCCCGGAGCTCTTCGCGGGGCATGTATGGCTCATGCCATCGGTCGACCGGAATTATTCCGCGGTAGGCTTCAGCCGCGTCGTTGATGATCTGGAAGATTGCCTCGAAGTCGTCGTCGATGCATACACGGATCATGACTAGACGGTTACACCGGTGAAATTAAAACTACTCAATTTCAGCGCCGGGACCCTGGTGGCGAAGCCAACCTCGTTCAAGACCAGCTTGGTTTCGCTGCCGATGTGCTCGACACCGGCCAGAGCCTCCACATAGGGCTGGGTGAACCGCAGGTCCTTCACCGGGTGGGTGATCTGGCCGTCCTTGATCATGAAAGTGCCGTCGCGGGTCATCCCA
>VFHG01000108.1 GCA_009392075.1 SAR202 cluster bacterium | reverse complement strand
GGGATATACAGGATTACATTTCCAGCCAACATGGCTACCATGATCCAAGACTTCTTGTTCCAGCCACGCTCACACAGAAAGCCGACCACGAAAGCAGCCGGTATGAACCCAATGATGTACCCGCCGGATGCCAAGTCCCAAACCAGCCCAGAAGACCCTGATGTTATGCCAAAGATATAGCCGCCTAAACTTGCCTGCCAAACGCTGCTGCCACCGGCAAACATGTCTATCTGGCTGCCGGCGACTGCGTACACAACCATCGCCGCGGCCCCGCGCCGACTGCCCAACGTTGCTCCAGCCAGGAGCACTGCTAATGTCTGACCTGTAACAGGCACAGGTGTGAAGGGAAGTTGGACAGAGAAACGGGCCAAACCGGCGGTGATTATGCTGAAGAGAACGATGAGGGCGATATCCCGGGCGATACGAGCGTTATGCCCATCCACTGGGATCACAGCATCAATGAGGGAACGAGTTCCAGCTTGAGCAGCCACGTCTATCCCAACCCACCTATCATCATGGTTCAAACTCCGGTGATTCTCCGGCAAAACTCAAAGCCGAGTATAATTGCATGGGCGCGACGGGTCAACGTTTGACACTGCCCAGAATGCTATGTTAACTTCCAAAAACAGCTTCCTCAGATGAGGCTGAGGAACCACAAAAGGCGCTGGCAGGAGACTGATGCTTAGCGAGCGAGCTGCAACAGTACTGAACGTCTTGGTTGGTGTATACCTTCAATCCGCTACTCCGGTAGCGTCAGACGACATCGCCCGCAGCCTCGGCAAGAAGATAAGCTCGGCTACAGTCCGCAACACCATGGCCCAGCTAACTGAGAACGGGTATATCTCCCGGCCCCACGTGTCCTCGGGTGGCGTTCCATCAGACCGGGGCTACCGTTATTACGTTGAATCCCTTCCTGAGACCCCCCAGCTCTCTTCTGAACTGCGGGAGAGCGTGGACCGCGATCTGGCAGAGACTGAACCTGACATCGGCGCCTGGAGCAAACGTTGTGCGGCCATCTTGTCCGGCCTCACCGAGAACCTGGCGATAGTCACCGCTCCCCGGGCACAATTCCCCCGCCTCAAGCGGATTCAATTGGTCTTCCTCCAAGAGTCCACTGCCCTGCTCGTTTTGGTGCTTGAGGAAGCGAGATTACTGCGAAAAATCCTGCCATTTGGCAACCGCGTGAACCAAGTGCAGTTGGACATAGCTGCAAGCCGCTTGAACGATACTCTGGGTGGCCTCAACCGGTCTCAGATGCAATCGAACCAGCTTGAACTTAACTTACTGGAAGAACAGGTTAAAGAGGGTTCAGTAAGTCTTATGCGCGAGGCTGAATCCGCCAACGACCATGAGCACTACACAGACGGACTGCGGCTGCTATTGAGCCAACCTGAGTTTTCCAGAGGAGAACTGGCGCGCCAATTGGTCCAATTGGTGGAAGAACGGGTCCTATTGGAACGCGTGTTGGATGGCGTCCTAGAGACCGAGAACCCCGCGGTGTTCATCGGTTCAGAGAACCGGGATGAATTCCTAAATCCTTTCGGCGTCATCCTGTGCCAATACGGCAGCCCCAAGGGTGTCAACGGGACCATCTGCGTCGTTGGCCCCAAACGCATGGGGTATGTTGCGGCCATCGGCGGCGTACGGCACCTTTCGGCATTCATGAGTCAAATGGTCCAGGGGATCCAAGGCGATCTCGCAGAGTAACCCCTCATGGCCCCTACCAACGAACAGATAGCCGAACTTTTCGAAAACATGGGCTCCCTTCTGGAGATGAAGGGAGACACCATCTTCAAGATCAGGGCCTACCAGCGGGCCGCCCGCACCATAGAGCAGCTTTCTTCACCTTTGGCCCAAGCCGTGGAGAACGGCGAAGACCTCACCAAGATACCGGGGGTGGGCAAAGCCATCAGCGAAAAGATCGCCGAATTCATTGGCACCGGGCAGGTAGCCGCCTACCAAAGGCTATTGGAGGAACTGCCGCCGGGCGTCCTCGATCTGAAAGACATCCCAGGTATCGGCCCCAAGACCGCTGTGGCGATCGGTGTAGAGCTAGGCATCAGTACCGTCGAGGGCGTAGCCGAAGCCGCGGCCGATGGCCGTCTGGCCGGATTGCCTCGCATGGGCCAGAAGGCGGCGGACAGCATCCTGCGGCATATCGAAGCTTTCCAAGCTATCGGCAGCCGCACGCCCATTGGCCAGGCTCTACCGATAGCGGAAGAGGTCATCGCCGCTCTGCGGAAGCAATGCCCGGAGATAGGGCCTCTATTCCCCGCTGGCAGCCTCAGGCGCTGGGAAGAGACCATCGGAGACATAGACCTGATTGGCACCGCGCCTGATCCCGAAGCAGTTGGGGACGCTCTGGTTGCCCTGCCGATGGTCAAAGATGTGCTCGTCCACGGACCCAAGAAGACCAGCGTGGTGGTCGAATCCGGGATGCAGATTGACCTGCGCATCGGTGAGCCAGGCACATTCGGCGCCTTGCTCCAGTATTTCACCGGCAGCCAACAGCACAATATACGCCTCCGCGATTACGCCAACCGTAAAGGGCTCTCACTCAATGAATACGGCATCACCAATACCGGGACTGGGGAAGTGGAAGAATTTGCCGACGAAGAGGGCTTCTACGCCCGCCTGGGACTGCCCTGGATGCCGCCGGAGCTGCGCACAGGGGTCTACGAGTTAGACGCCGGCTTGGCAGACAGCTTGCCTCGATTGATCGAAGCGACCGATTTGAAGGGCGACCTGCATCTCCACAGCGAGTGGAGCGACGGCAACGACCCCATCGAATTGATGATTGAAGCGGCTGCGGCCCAGGGCTACGAATACATGGCCCTCACCGACCATTCAGCGAGTTTGGGCGTGGCCAACGGCCTGACCAACGAACGGTTGGAGTCCCAGATCAGTCTGCTTCGCTCGATGCAAAAGAACTACGACATCACCATCTTGTGCGGCTCGGAATGTGATATCCGCGCCAATGGCGATATGGATTATCCTGACGAGATCCTGGCCCAGTTAGATTGGGTCGTGGCCTCGGTCCACTCGGCCATGGGCCAAGACCAGGCCACGATGACCGCCCGCATGATCAAGGCCATGGAACACCCTTCGGTAACTATTATCGGACACCTGACTACTCGGTTGCTCGGTCAACGGAAGCCAGTGGAGTTTGACCTGGAAGCGGTGCTACAAGCCGCTCGGGACACTGGGACGGCTCTGGAGATCAATGCCTCTCCAGAACGCCTGGATCTGAAGGATACCCACGCCTACCGGGCCAGGGAATTGGGCGTGCCCTTGGTGATCAACACCGATTCCCACCACTACACCCATCTGGACAAAAGGCGTTTCGGAGTGGCTGTGGCCCGCCGGGCCTGGTGCCGGCCGGAAGATATTCTGAACACCATGTCCAGAGAGGAATTCCTCGAGGTCATCCACACGCCCAAACCGGAGCGCCTCAGCGTCTTCGACCGCCGGCGAAATGGCACGGCCTCGGAATGACCCAGCCTTCTGATACTGGCCAAGCTAACGGTTGGGCCGAGATAATCGAGCCCTCGGGTGAGACGGCCATCGCCCAGTCGGTGCCAGAAGCCATCTTGCGATTCAGAACTGCTCTGGCCACCGGAACTCCTTGGCAACGTGCCCTACTAGAAGCCATGGGCCGCTGGACTCTGCCCGAGGAAACGATTGACGGCCGGCGTTACCGCTATCTGCTTCTAGGCGAGGCCTTTGACTGGCTACTTCTCGCCGAAAGGCTCTGCGCAGACGTGGATGGCGCCATCCCTCTGGAAGAGAAAGAACGGTTTTTGTTCAGCGGGCAGATACTCAACACTATCGACGAAGACCAGTTCCGGTATTTCCTGGGGCCCAGCAAATACCGGGCCTACATGAATTACCGTTACGGCGTCGTGCTGGAAGAGGCGTTGCAGTTGGTTTCGGAAGAAGAGGTCCGTAAGCAGCACACCTCACGCAGCTACCCGGAATCCGATGAACTGACCGAAGAAGCCTACACCCAGATCTACCAAAAGTCCCGGTCGGAATTACTGAAAACCTTCCAGCAGGAGACCAAGAAAGACCGCCGCCGTAACCTCACCCTCTCCGACCTTAAAGAGTTTACCTACTGGCTCCACAAACGCCGCATCAACCTATGGGACCCCGCCCGCGTCGCAAGCGACACTCGGAAGGCCATCCGCCGGTTGGAACTCCTAGAAGGTGGCAACCAAGTGAAATAAGGGTTCAGTGCCAAATTTCGGCGAAAATCAGTGCCCGAAATCCTGACTCCACCACTACCTAGCCCTATTTCCACCCCTCACCTCCGCAAATCGCCTTAGAAAGCGAAACAGCGGGTTTTAGGCGTGAGGAGGCATTCGCCGCCGGCCTTTGGTGCCCGGTCTCTCAATAGACGCTCGACAACGGCGGATGTTATATTTGCTGATGGCCCGCCAACGCATTGTCTGCCCCGGCGACTAATAATCATGGAGAACGATTCCGGCAATGACTTCCGACCAAATGCCCAGCGCATATAATGCCGCCGACGTTGAACAACGCATCTACGAGGACTGGGAGTCCAAAGGCTACTTCAACGCCAAGATTGAAAAGGGCAAAGAACCCTATGTAATCATCATGCCCCCGCCCAACGTCACAGGCGAGCTGCATCTGGGCCATGCATTAGAAAAAGCCATCGAAGACGCCCTGGTCCGCTGGCGCCGAATGAGCGGAGTCCCGACCCTCTGGCTCCCCGGCACCGACCACGCCGGCATCGCAACCCAATGGACGGTGGAAAGGCAACTAGCTACCGAGGGAACCAGCCGCCATGATTTGGGCCGCGAAAAATTCCTCGAAAGGGTCTGGGACCACGTTGGCAGGTCTGGCGGCATCATCCATGAGCAGTCCCGGCGATTGGGAATATCGGCTGACTGGGACCGGCACCGGTTCACTCTGGACCCAGGGCCGTCCAAAGCCGTACGGACAACCTTCGTCAATCTCTATAAGAAAGACCGCATCTACCGTCACGAGCGCATTATCAACTGGTGCACCCGCTGCGCCACGGCCCTCAGCGACCTGGAAGTTGACTACCAAGACGTTGACGGCAAGCTCTACCACATCCGTTATCCCTTAGAAGACGACCCCAAGTCTTTCATCACCGTTGCCACCACCCGGCCTGAGACGATGCTGGGCGACACCGGAGTGGCCGTCCACCCAGAGGACGACCGGTATAGTCAGATAATCGGCAAGAACGCCATATTGCCAATCATGGACCGGCCCATCCCGGTTGTAGGCGACGAGGCCATCGACCGCGAATTCGGCACCGGCGCGCTAAAGGTCACACCGGCCCACGACCCGATCGACTTTGAGATCGGCGAGCGCCATGGCCTTGAAGTCTTCAACGTCATCGGCCTTGACGGCAATCTGACGTCGGCTGCAGGGAAGTACGAAGGCACCGAACGTAACGAGGCCCGGCAGAAAGTCGTTGAAGAACTGGACCAGCTTGGGTTACTGGGAACGGTTGAGGACCATCGCCACTCGGTTGGACACTGCCAGCGTTGCGGCACCGTGGTTGAACCTCTGATCAGCCTGCAGTGGTTCGTGAACCTTGGCGGACAACACCAGCCAGACAGCATCGCCGGCAAGGCCCATGCCGCCGTGGCCAACGGGGATATCAAGGTAGTCCCTGAACGCTTCACCCGCGTCTACCTAAACTGGCTGGAGAACATTCGTGACTGGTGCATCAGCCGCCAGTTGTGGTGGGGACACCGCATCCCAGTCTGGTACTGCGCTTCCTGCCAGGACATGACGGTGACCGTCGAAGACCCCGATAAGTGCGAGAGTTGCGGCGGGACGGATATCGAACAAGACGCCGACGTTCTTGACACCTGGTTCAGCTCAGGCCTCTGGCCCCATTCGACTCTGGGTTGGCCGGAAGAGACCGAAGACCTGGATTACTTCTATCCGACCGCCGTGCTGGAAACGGGCTATGACATCCTGTTCTTCTGGGTTGCCCGCATGATTATGCTGGGCATCGAGAACACTGGCCAGGTCCCCTTCCGCACCGTATTCCTCCACGGACTGATCCGGGATGCCGCCGGCGCCAAGATGAGCAAGACCCGGGGCAACACCTTGGACCCTCTGGAATTGATCGAGAAATACGGCACCGACGCCCTCCGGTTCGCCCTCACAACCGGCACTGCGCCGGGCAACGACCTGCGCTTCGGTGAAAACCGGCTGGAAGCTGCCCGAAACTTCGCCAACAAGGTCTGGAACGCCTCCCGGTTCGTCATTTCAGGACTGGAAGGTAAATCCGGACTAGATGGCTGGCATGACCTGCCTGGAGTAGAGCACCGCGAAGACCGCTGGATCGTCAGCCGCCTGGACCAGATGACTGCCGAAGTCAACGAGTCGCTGCTCAATTTCGAAATTGGCGACGCCCAACAGAAGCTCTACGATTTCTTCTGGAACGATTACTGCGATTGGTACATCGAGATGGCCAAGCTCCGGATACGCTCCGGGGAAGGCCCCTCACCGCTGCCCAGCCTGGCTCACGTGTTGGAACGCACTCTGCGCCTGCTGCACCCCTTCATGCCTTTCATAACGGAAGAGATTTGGCAAAACCTGCGCTCTAAGCTGCCCCAAGAAGGCTCCGCCGCCGAGTCGATCATGGTTGCCGAATATCCAATAGCCGAAAACCCCCGGACCGACACCCAGGCGGAGGAAGAGATCGGATTGGTGATGCAGGCGATCCGCGCCGTACGCAACACCCGCGCCCAACTTCGAATACCGGCCGGGCAAAGGCTCGAAGCCCAGATTGAGGCCAATGGCATGCAAGGCCCCATCGAAGAAGAAGCTGAGGTCATCCGTGTTCTATCACGGATAGACCCACTACACATCGTAGGCGACGGTTCGTCCGGTAATGACCTGCGCAAGGGCGTCACGCTGGTGGTGAACCCATTGATCGTCCATTTGCCGCTAGAAGGCGTTGTCGACTTATCTGCCGAACAAGAACGGCTGCGCGCCGAGCGGGACGATTGTCTTAAGAACATGGACCGCGTTGAAAAGCTGGTCTCCAACCCCAATTTCCGCGAAAAGGCAAAACCCGAGGTGGTTGAGACTGAACAGGCCCGCCTACAAGACCTAAAAGAACGCCAACAGCACCTGAACGAGATTCTGGAACAGTTGGCCGATTAGGGCATCTCATGACCCAACGACTAGGCATTATCGGCTACCCTATCGGGCACTCTATCTCGCCCATTTTTCAGCAGGCGGGGCTGGATCACCTGGGTATCGACGCCACCTATGAGAAGTGGGAAGTCACCCCGGAGGATGTGGGCGATTTTGTGGCTGGGCTGCGCGCCCCCGGAACCCTAGGCATCAACATCACCGTGCCCCACAAGCAAGCGGTGATTCCGTTTCTGGACGAAGTGGACGAGTGGGCCACCGCAGCCGGCGCCGTGAACACGATCGTCAACCACGACGGTCTCCTGACGGGTCACAACACCGACGGCCCCGGCTTCCTCCGTGCGCTACTGGTGGAGACCGGTTACGACCCAAGCTGCACCCGTGCATTGATATTGGGAGCTGGCGGCGCGGCACGAGGTATCCTGCTGGCCCTGGTCCGGGGAGGTGTGGACTCATTGGTGATTGCCAACCGGACTCTGGAGCGGGCGGAAACCCTGGCGCAACTAGCCTCGGATAATGGCGTCGGCTCTGAGGCGATATCCCTCTCCAGCGACGCCCTGACCGAAGCCGCCGCATCCGCAAATCTCATCGTGAACTGCACCACCATGGGCATGTCCCACGGGCCGGACGAGCATGGTTCCCCCATCTCGGCCGCGCAGATTCCAGCCACGGCTACCGTCAATGACGTGGTGTATACTCCGTTACTAACCCCGATTCTCAAAGAGGCTGCGGCCGCCGGGGCCACCGCTTTGGGGGGTCTCCATATGTTGGTCTATCAGGGGGTTTTGTCCTTCCAGATGTGGACGGGCGTCGATGCCCCGGTTGATGTGATGCTGGCAGCAGCTACTACCGAGATGACCTCCAGAGGTGCATAGGGCAGCGCGCCGCTTTTCACCCATTAACTTCAAACAGGATTTCCATGGTCAGATTTTTCACAGCAGGCGAGTCCCACGGACAGGGCCTGGTAATAATTATCGAGGGCGTCCCCGCCGGACTGTCCATCAGTGAAGACTACATCGGCGTTCATCTGGGCCGCCGTCAGAAGGGTTACGGACGAGGCGGCCGTATGCTCATTGAGCAGGACCGCGCCAAGATTATCTCCGGCGTGCGTCACGGCCACACCTTGGGTAGTCCCATCGGTATGACCCTGGAGAACAAGGACTGGGCCAACTGGGAAGAGGCCATGGCCGTCGACCCGCTGGAAGGCCCGCCTGAGAGTCCCCGCACCCGGCGCATCACCCGGCTCCGGCCTGGTCACGCCGACCTCCCAGGAACCATGAAATACGGGTTCGAGGACGTACGAAACGTGCTGGAACGAGCCAGCGCTAGAGAGACCGCCGGACGAGTGGCCGCTGGGGCTATCGCCATCAAGCTACTCGAAGAGTTTGGAATCCAGATTCACAGCCACGTGCTATCCATAGGCACTGTGCACGCGAGCGCCCCGGAGAACATTGACTGGGCTGCCGTTGAGGAATCTCCGGTGCGCTGCGCCGACCCGGACGCTGCCCTTAAGATGGCGGCCGCGATTGACGCCGCTAAAGAGGCGGGTGACACGATTGGCGGCACTTGCGAAATCATCGCTGAGAACGTTCCTATCGGCTTGGGTTCCCACGTCAGTTGGGACCGGAAGATCGACGCCCAGGTGGCCCAAGCCTTGATGTCTATCAACGCCGTCAAAGC
>VFHG01000107.1 GCA_009392075.1 SAR202 cluster bacterium | reverse complement strand
ATCTCTTCAATCTCTTTTTGGTACTTATCTTGCATAAATGATGGGTACCATGATCTCGGTTGACATCTCGATTCGCAGTAGGAGTCGGTCACTCCGTATACCTACAACCAGCCCACCACCCTCACAACGCCCACGCTCAATCTTCTACCATAATTATACAGCACATGATTACTAACGGGTAGGCAGGAATACGAGCCTGACCGCATAAGAAAATAGACCTGATAATGGCGTCTAGTTTAACTCTCTCGGGGGTTTGTAACGCCCGATCCGCCCGGTAACGACGAATATCACCCTCTCAGCGATGTTGGTCGCGCGGTCTGCGATCCGTTCCAGGTCGTGGGCCACCCAAAGGAAATGGGTCGCAGCCTCGATGGTTTTTGGATTCTGTCCCATGTCCAAAAAGATCTGGTGGCAGACCGCGTCATATAGCGCGTCTACTTCGTCATCCGAGTCCCAGACTTCATCGGCCAGATCGGTGTCCCGGTCCATCAGCGATTTCAGGCTTCTCTGCAGCATGGCCACTCCCATCCGGGCCATCTGAGGTAGTTGCTGGGGTGTCTCCACCGACTCATCTTCGCCAATGATCATACATATCTTGCCGATTCCCTCTGCGTAGTCACCCATCCGCTCCAGTTCCACGGCTATATGCAGAACGGCAAGCAAGGTCCTGAGGTCAACGGCCAAGGGTTGCTGTGTGGCGATAAGGTTGATGCACTTCTCTTCCAGCTCGAAGCGCTTCTCATCGATCTGGTCGTCTTCGGCAACAACTTCATACGCCAAAGCCAAGTCCCGGCGCGCGAGGGCGTCCATTGACTTGACGATTGCCTTCTCAACCATCTCGCCCAGGCCGATAAGCTCGGCCTCAAGTTCTTCCAGACTTCGATCGAAATCAGCCCTAACCATGGGAACCTCCTCGATCCACGACGCATTCCCGCAGCTTGTTTGGCCTTGAGGCAAAATCAGCTCTGACCATGACTCCCTTCTCAGCCTATCCGAACCTGCCGGTGATGTAGGCCTCAGTCCGTTCGTCCTCCGGGTTGGTGAAGATCTGCCGGCTCTCGCCGAATTCAACTAGGAATCCCACTCTTGCTTCTTCCACCATCAAAAACGCGGTGTAGTGGGACACGCGAGCCGCCTGCTGCATGTTGTGGGTCACGATGACGATGGAATAGTCTTCGGACAGCTCCCGCATCAGTTCCTCGATGGCCAAGGTGGCGATGGGGTCCAACGCCGAACATGGCTCGTCCATCAATATCACCCTGGGCTCTACGGCCAGAGCCCTTGCGATGCAGAGCCGCTGTTGTTGGCCACCCGAGAGGGACAAAGCGCTTGCATTGAGCCGGTCTTTGACCTCATCCCAAAGGGCCGCTCGGACCAAAGACCGCTCGACCAACTCAGCTAAGTTGCCCTGGAAGCCATTGATCCGTGGCCCGAAAGCCACATTGTCGTAGATGGTCTTGGGGAAGGGGTTGGGCCGCTGGAACACCATCCCGATCTCATAGCGTATTTCGGTGGGGTCAACGTCATGTCCGTAGAGGTCGAGACCGTCGAACAACACCTGCCCTTCCACTCGCGCCGAGGGTATCAGGTCGTTCATCCGGTTGAAGCAGCGTAGCAACGTGCTTTTGCCACAGCCCGACGGCCCGATGATCGCCGTGATGCGGTTTCGAGCCACATCCAGGTCGACATCGGTGACTGCTTTCTTAGTGTCGTAAAAGACACTTAGTCCGCGGGTCTGAAGGATGAAATCCTGGTCTTGCAATCTTCCTTCTATCCTCTATCGATTCTCAGAGTGTGCTTTCAGGCTGTTGGGGAAGAAATCTGGACTTGAGGTCTCCGTCATTCCCATTTGTTCTGGAAACGGTTGCGGAGTATCACGGCGCCCGCGTTCATCACCAGGAGTATGACCAGCAGAACGATTATACCGGCTGCCGCAGTCTCCCGGAACCCTTCCTGGGGGCGGGAGGTCCAGTTGAATATCTGGATGGGCAGCACCGTGAATCGGCTTAACGGGCTGTCCGGCGTAAATGGCACAAACGCCAACGCGCCCATGGCGATGAGGGGCGCCGTTTCGCCAATGGCCCGGCTGACGGCCAAGATGACCCCGGTCAAGATGCCGGGGAAAGCCTGAGGTATCACCATGTGCCAGATGACCTGCCAGCGGGTGGCGCCCAACGCGTAGGACCCTTCCCGTAACGACGGCGGCACCGCACGAACTGCCTCACTGGCGGCAACGATCACGATGGGCAGGACTAACAACGCCAGCGTGAACCCGCCGGCCAGCACGCTGCTACCCAGATGCATGCTGTGCACGAATATCTGCAAGCCAAGGATTCCGTACACGATGGACGGCACGCCGGCCAGGTTGGCGATGTTTATTTTGGCTATCTTGGCGAATTTGCTCCGGGTGGCGTACTCCTCAAGAAATAGCGCTGTGGCCACACCCAGGGTGAAAGAGACTACTCCGGCCACCAGCACAACGTAGATGCTTCCCAGCATCGCGGCTTTGATACCAGCCTTATCAGGGTGACGAGATGGGAAACTGGTCAGGAAGCTCCAATCGATCCCGGTCACGCCTTGTTGCAACAGGTAGATCAGCAGCACCGCCAGCATGCCCAGAGCTATGCACACAGACAGCAAACAAAGCCCGTGGAAACCACGGCCCATCCACTTTCGGCGGGCCCGCCTCCGCTGGAACTCTGATTGAGGAATCACCGCCACTACTCGTACTCCTCCCGGAACCGGCTAACCACGTATTGGCTAAGCAGGTTCATCACCAGCGTCATGACGAAGAGCAGCAGGGCCACCGCGAAGATGGTCTTGAATTCTATGGACCCAGCGGGCGCATCTCCCTGGCTGACCTGGACGATGTAGGCAGTCATGGTCTCGATCGGCACGAATGGGTTGAGTGTGAAGCTGGGATTCTGCCCCGCCGCTATGGTGACGATCATTGTTTCGCCGATGGCCCGGGACACCGCTAGGATGAACGCGGACATGATGCCGGAAAGGGCTGCCGGCACGACCACCAGAGTGGAGACCTCCAGTTTGGTGGAACCCAGGGCGTAGGCCGCCTCCCGCAAGTTTCGGGGCACCGAACGCATGGCGTCTTCACTAAGGCTGGAGACCATCGGCAAGATCATTATTCCCATGACTATGGAGGCACTCAACGCGTTGAACACCGCAATGTCGCCCGAGATATCGCGCAAGATGGGAGTAACGAACAACAACGCGAAATAGCCATAGACCACGGTGGGTATGCCGGCCAGGACCTCCAAGATGGGTTTGACCAACCGGCGTATCCGGTCGGGCGCATATTCGCTGAGATAGATGGCGCTGAGCAGGCCCAAGGGCAACGCCACCAGCATCGCCAGTAACGCGGTCAACGTTGTGCCTGCGACCAACGCCAAAACGCCGAACTGCTTGGAAGAGAACAGGGGTGTCCAGCGCGTTCCGGTGATGAATTCCCAGAACGTAACGTCGCCGAAGAAGGTGAGGGCCTCAAATAACAGCACGGCCACGATGCCGACGGTGATCAGGATTGACAAGAAAGCAGAAAGGAACAGGGCTACGGCGATGGACCGTTCGGAGAACGTCCGCTTCCAGGCACTCCTAGCTCCCTTGCCCAAAGGAGGGCTTACCACGTTTCTAGCCAATGCTAATCGCGCTCCTCACGCTGAACGGCGGCCGGTGAGTGATCATTAACATATATCATTGGTTAGCCGCCAGAATTTCTTCAACCGTACCGTGTTGAGGATTTTGTCCTCCAAATATCGTCCCGGAAAGTCCACGTTGAAATCGGTCTAGAACCAAGTCATGCACTCTCTCCGGGAACGGGACGAACCCCAGATCTCGGAGGAGATCGGCTCGATCGTAGCTCACGAAATAGCTGACGAAGTCCTTAACATCCGGCTCTTTCCATGCCTTTTTACTGACATAGATGAAAAGGGGCCGGGATAGCGGTGAGTAGGAGCCGTTGTTGATAGTCTCATCCGTGGGTTTTATACAGCCGTTCCCGCTGTCGACGGCCACCATCTTCAAGATATCTCGGTTCTCCACGAAGTATGAGTAACCGAAGTAACCGAGACTGCCCCGGTCCCCGGCGATCCCGCGCACCAAGACGTTATCCCGCTCACTGGAGGTGAAATCTCCCCGGGATGATTGCGCCTCACCGTTAATGGTCTCCGTGAAATAATCAAAGGTTCCCGAATCCACGCCTGGCCCATAGAGCCGGAGCTTCTCGTCCGGCCAGTCCGCGCGGACCTGATTCCATCGGTCAATCACTCCCTCAGCTTCCGGAGCCCACATGGTGTGGAGTTCTTCAATGGTCAAGCAGCTAACGAAATCATTATCCGGGTTCACACCCAGCGTCAAACCGTCTAAAGCAACTGGAAGTTCGATGAATTCGATCCCGCCCTCGGCACATTTAAGCACCTCGCTGGCCTTGATCGGCCTAGAAGCATCGTTGATGTCGGTTTCTCCGTCACAAAATTTCTTGAACCCTCCGCCGGTTCCCGAGATTCCGATGACCACTCTGGCAGACCCGCCGATGGAATCGCCCCAGTCTTCAACCATCGCCTCCGTTATCGGAAAGACCGTGCTAGAGCCGTCGATGTCCGTTGTTCCGGCCCCGCAGGCGACAAGGGCGCACATGGCGCAAAAAAAAGCCGCCCCCCAGGCTTTCCAGCCCAGAGAACGGGTTACGATCAAGTTCCTTGTCTTCATTCAGCAGAAATTATAAGGCGCTCTAAATGGGCCGCGCAATAGGGCGGCTGGTCAATTTCCCCAGCCATTCCTAGCACCAGCTTGTATACTGATAATAATCAGACTCCCGGCGTTCCTAAAATGTGAGTTTTACCGGGACGGCGAAGACCTGAAATGGCGATCTGAGGTTTACATTTGAGTCAGCAACTTGAACTGAGCGTCGTGGACCAATCGCCGGTGCGTGTCGGCGAGTCGGCGGGCCAGGCGCTTCGCGACACCATAGCATTGGCCGTTGAAGTGGAGAAATTGGGCTACCGGAGGTACTGGCTGGCAGAACACCACAGTCTGCCCAACTTTGCCGGCACCAGCCCGGAGATTCTGATCGGTCAGGTGGCAGCCCACACCAATTCCATCAGGGTTGGCAGCGGCGGAATAATGCTCTCCCATTACAGCGCTCTCAAAGTCGCGGAGAACTTCCGCATGTTGGGCTCACTCTACCCAGGCCGGATCGATTTGGGAATCGGCCGGGCCCCGGGCAGCGATCAGATCACCGCGGCCGCCCTTTCCTTCCCAGGCCAACCCAAAGAGATTCGCCACTTTCCCCGTCAGGTGGTCGACCTTTTGGGATTCCTGAACAACGATCTGGAAGACGGGCATTTCTTTTCCAGCATCAGCGCCGGGCCAGGAGAGCCAGAGGTCCCCGACGTCTGGCTCCTAGGATCCCGTTACGAGAGCGCCAACATGGCCGCTCAGTTGGGGCTACCCTTCGCCTACGCCCATTTCTTCGGGATCAACGTAGAAGAGGGTCCGGCAATAGTCGCGAACTACCGGCAGAACTTCCAACCGTCGGAGCAATTTCCGGAGCCCAAGATTAACGTGGGCGTCCACGTCGTCTGCGCCGAGACCGAGAAAGAAGCGGCGCGGCTCTCGGCCAGCCGCAACCTGTCGCGGCTGTTCAACATCACCGGTCGGGCCAACGGGATCCCCTCGCCCGAAGATGCAGCCAAGTACCTCTACCGGGCGGATGAGGCGGCCTTCGTCAAGCAGTACCAAGACGTCTGCGTTGACGGCGACCCGGAGCAGGTGAAAAAGGGACTGGAAGAGATCGCCGAGATGTACGGGACATGGGACCTAAGCGTAGTAACCATCACCCATGCCCTGGCCGACCGCGTCCGCTCCTACGAGTTGCTGGCTGAGGTTTGTGGATTAACGCCGCCTGAGTAATTGATGGATCGCGGAGGGCGGAAATCCCCTCGGTCCCCCTTTACGAAATGGAGAGGATGGGGTTCTCTCTTCAAGCCCCATTTCCTCAAACATTGTCATT
>VFHG01000106.1 GCA_009392075.1 SAR202 cluster bacterium | reverse complement strand
AGACGGTTTCTGGACATCCTCCTGTCCCAGGCAGACCAGGCCTACTTGAAGAGATTGCAGCGGTATCACCGCGTTGTGCAACAGCGGAACCAACTGCTTCGCCTGCTCCGCGAAGGCCGAGCTGAGAGGGACGAGCTGGCCTTTTGGGACGACGAACTGGTCCGCGAAGGGGCGTCGATTACCTGGCAGCGTCAAGAAGCCATGCGGGAACTTACGCCGGCTTGCATGCGGCACCACGAGGACCTGAGCGGCCCTGAGGGAAACCTTGAGGTTGAGTACCGGCCCAGCGTGCTTCTTGGCGGCGATGTTGCCGAGATAGAAACCAATTTTCGGGAGGCTCTTGCTGCGGTGTCCCACTGGGAGCGGGCCCGGCCGATAACAGCCGTGGGGCCCCACCGGGACGATTTCAACCTAACTATCGACGGAGCGGACATGGGAGTTTTCGCGTCCCGTGGCCAGGCACGCACCCTTGCCTTGGCCCTCCGCCTGGCGGAAGCCGAGTTCTTGGAATCCGTGCGGGGGGAGGGGCCCGTTGTCCTGTTCGATGATGCGTTATCGGAGATGGACGGCTCACGCAGGCACCGACTTCTGGAGAAGGCCACCCGTTACGAACAAGTCCTGATTACCACAACCGACTTGGAACAGGTGAACGATTTCTTTGGGTCCGAGGCCAATTATTTCCACGTTTCCGGCGGCCAGGTCTGGCCGTCCGACCAAGAAGGGAATGTGGGAGAAACCCCGGTGTCTTCGGCTGAGGCTGAAGCGGCTGGCCAAGCTATCGACGAAACGGCATGACCGGTGTATACATCATGCAGAAACGGTACAGATTTCGGGAACCAGGGCGGGGAGTTGCACGATAGATGGCGGTGACCAAAGAACTACTGGATGAGATCGCGCTCTCCCAGGCCGAGTACGACCTGATAATTGAGCGTTTGGACCGGGAACCGAACCCGGTTGAGTTGGGCATGTTTGGCGCCCTTTGGAGTGAACACTGCGGTTACAAGCACTCCCGGCCATTGCTTCGCCTATTCAGCCAGAAGTCGACGCGCGTGTTATCCCAGACCGGTGCCGAGAATGCCGGTGCGGTGGATATCGGCGACGGACTGGCGGTGGTCTTCAAAGTGGAGTCGCACAACCATCCCTCCGCCGTGGAACCGTTGCAGGGCGCGGCCACCGGGGTTGGCGGCATCGTACGGGACATCCTGGCCATGGGCGCCCGCCCCATCGCCCTCCTGAATTCCCTTCGGTTCGGCCCCCTAGATGACCCCCAGAACCGACATCTTTTCCATGGCGTGGTTGAGGGCATCTCTTGGTACGGCAACTGCATCGGCGTGCCTGACGTGGCTGGAGAGATCTGCTTCGACGAATCGTATTCGCAGAACCCATTGGTCAACGCCATGTGCGTGGGCTTGGTGCACACCGACAAGATAGCCACTTCAGCGGCCAGCGAGGTGGGGAACGTCATCCTCCTGGTTGGCGCCGGCACCGGCCGCGACGGCATCCACGGGGCGTCAGGATTGGCTTCGCGCACCTTTGAGAAAAAGGTGGAATTGCGGCCCACTGTTCAAGTGGGCAATCCTTTCCTTGAAAAAGTTCTCATCGAGGCTTGTCTGGAGGCGTTGGACACAGGCTTGGTGAATGCCATCCAAGACTTGGGCGCGGCGGGGCTGACTAGCGCGGCTATCGAGTCTGCTGCCAGCGGTGGCCGGGGCATCCGGCTTGATATCGCCGAGGTGCACCAGCGAGAAGAGGGCATGAGCGCCTACGAGGTGATGCTCTCCGAGTCCCAGGAGCGGATGTTGCTGGTGGTTGCGCCGGGGGATGTGCCGGCTATCGAGTCTGTTATGGACAAGTGGGATGTCACCTGTCGGGAGATTGGCTACATCATCGCTGAACAGACCGCCCAGGTGTTTGTGGGCCCGGAACTGGTGGTTGACCTGCCCATCGGACCGCTCTCGGAGGCGCCTCAGTACCGGCTGGAGGGGAAGCCGTCCGACGCAGACATCCAGCAACGCAAATTGGATCTGGACTCGGTTTCTCTGCCCCAGGACGGCCCGGAAGGGACGTTGCTGCGGCTGTTAGCTGCTCCCAACATCGCCAATAAAAAGGGCGTCTACCGGCAGTACGACCACCAAGTACAGACCAACACGGTGGTGGGGCCGGGGAGCGACGCCGCAGTTTTGAGAGTGAAGGGTACGAACAAGGCCATCGCTGTGACCATCGACGGCAACGGACGTCTCTGCCAATTGGACCCCTACCAAGGTGGCCAGATCGTCGTCGCTGAGGTCTGCCGGAACCTAAGTTGTTCCGGGGCCTTGCCCTTGGCGGTCACCGACTGCCTAAACTTCGCCAGCCCCGAACGCCCTGATGTCTACCACCAGTTGGAGCAATGTATCCAGGGCATTGCTGAGGCCTGCCGGGTTCTGGAAGTGCCGGTGGTTAGCGGTAATGTGAGTCTCTACAACGAGTCTCGGGGACAGGCAATCTTCCCTACGCCGGTTGTCGGCGGATTGGGGCTGTTGGAAGATGCCTCCAAGGCAACTAGGTCGGCGTTTGCGGCAGAAGGGTTGGTGGTAGGGCTACTGGGCGCGGACACCAGCGAAGTTGAGTCTCATGGTCTAGCCGGCAGCGAATACCTGCAATGGGTCCACGGCCGTGTTGAGGGCAGCCCAAGGATAGACATAGACCTGGAGAAGCGGGTGCACCAGGTCTGCCGCAGCGCCATCGGACAGGGCTTGCTCGCATCGGCCCACGACTGTTCGGAAGGCGGCCTGGCGGTAGCCTTGGCCGAATGCTCTATCCAGGGCGATGTGGGATTTGTTGGTGATTTTTCTATTGCCGATCGATGGGATGTGATTCTATTTGGTGAACAGCAGTCGCGCATCATCGTAAGTCTGCCGAAAGAGCACTGGGACGCTTTGTCTCGTCTGGCATCAGGTTCCGGGGTGCCAATCGTCCGATTGGGCTATACTGGTGGGGACCGGTTCCAACTGAATGATCAGATGGACCTACCGGTCTCGCAGATCGCTGATGTGTGGAATAACGGTCTGGAGGCAGCCAGTGGATAGTAAACCACTGAGCGTTCTATTTCTGACCCCCTATTTTCGGCCCTATTTAGGGGGAATCGAAAGGGCGATAGAGCAACTATCGTTCCAGATGCAGCAGTCGGCTTCCATCGATGCCGTTGGTGTGCTCACGACCAAATACTCCTTCCCGCGGCGGCCGCAACCGACTTGGGATGACAAAGAGACCACTCCCGAGGGCATCTCCATCTATCGGCTCTCCGGATTCCCTCGCCGTTCCCTTCCCTTTTATTCCGTTCCCTTGGTCTGGTTCTCGCCCTGGCGATTGAAGAAATATCTGGACGAGTTCAAGCCAGACGTGATTCATTTCGTGGGCGATGGCTGGTTCTGGGGGCACTTCTGGGCATGGTTCTGGTATCGGGGCCGGGCCAGATTCGTATTCACTCCGTCCTACCACACCCTGCCTTTCAGCAGGTGGTGGCTGAAGCCGATTAACGCCTTCTTGTGCCGGATATCTGACCGGGTGGTGGCGCTAACGGAGCTTGAGGCCGAGGGCGTGCACCGGGCCTATCTAACGTCTAAGAACAAGCTGGGGGTCATCGGCTGGGGCGCATCGATCGACGAAAAATGTGGGCAAAAGCCGGACCAATCGGATGACGAGGTGGACACCGGCCCCGTGACCGTACTCTGCGTCGGTCGGCTGGGCAGCCACAAAGGCCAACGCTGGCTGCTCAATGTCTACCGGATGGCCCGCGCCCAATTCGAGCGGCCAGTCCGGATCGTGTTAGTGGGCCGGGACGAAGGCTCCACCGCCGGAATAGAGAATTTCATCACCCAGAACCAACTTGAGGGAGAGGTGATCGTTACCGGTGAGGTCTCGGACAGCGAGCTGGCCGAGTGGTACGCCGAGGCAGACCTGTTCGTGCTATTCTCCCGCTACGAGGCGTTCGGCCTGGTGTACCTGGAGGCGATGGCCCATGGCACTCCGGTCCTGACCCACGACGTGGGAGCAAACCGGGAGGTGCTATCACGGGGAGCAGTGTTGGTTCCCAGATACAACGAGGCAGCCGCGGCCCACGAGCTCGTCCGGCTGGTGAACGATCGCAAAGCCCGCCGTGAATTGGGACGCGAAGCCCAGGAGTACGCTCTCACCGAGTTCGCCTGGCCAGTGGTGGCCGAGAAGTATCTGGAAATCTATCAAGACACCCGCACTGCAGCCTGACCTGTGGGTGTAACGAGTGGATAGGGCAGCGCTGGAAGAAGGCGCACGCAAGATACTACTGACCAACCTGCGCCAGGGCGTGGCCGACTGGAACGGCCAAGAATACAGCTTTGTTTGCCCGTCTCTCACGGGCTATCCCTTTCAGTGGTTCTGGGACTCTTGTTTTCACGCCATCGCCTTACTGCACCTAGACAAAGAACAATCCAAGGCCGAACTGCGCACGTTGATGAGTGCAGCGCTGCCCAACGGATTCATGCCCCATATCATTTTCTGGGAGATGGAGAAGCAGCCCGACTTCTTAAGCCGGAACATCGTTGGCCAAGCCGGCGACCCACATTATAGTTCAACAATGCAACCACCCATCATCGCCTACGCGGTGGAGCGGGTCTACCGAACCACCGGCGACGAGGAATTCAGGAAGGCTGCATTGCCAGTGCTGGTCAATTTCTACCGTTGGCTTCGGGACGTCAGGGACCCCGATAACGACGGTCTTATCGCGGTGATTCAACCGGAAGAGGCAGGAACGGACTGTTCGCCGAAATACGACGAAGCTCTGGGATTAACCGATTTGTCTAATCAAGGGTTTATAGCCGCCTTGCGGAAGGTCTACCAAGCCTACGAGCCGCTGCGGGGCGATGACCGGAAAATACTCGCGGCCGACATTTTCCATTTTGAAGACGTGCTGGTTAACTCGATCTACGCCCTGGGGATGCGCTCCCTGGCCCGCCTGCTGGGAGATTCTCCAGAGGCGGAGGAGTTCAACCGCGAGGCTGACCGCACCCGGGACGCCCTGATAGAGAAGTGCTGGGACGAGGAGGCAGGGGCGTTCTTCGACCTCTCAGGCGTGGCCGAAAAACCGGTAAAAGTTGTGACGATCAGCTCATTGATGCCGCTGATATTGGATGACCTCCCCAAACCGATCGTGGAGCGGTTGGTGGTTGATTGGGTGAGCTCGCCGGAACATTTTTGGACGGAGTACCCGCTACCCTCCGTTCCGGCATCGGACCCTAAATACATGCCTGGAAACCCCGGCGGGTTCATCTGGCGTGGTCCCTCCTGGATCAACACCAACTGGTTCCTGTCCCACGCCCTGCGGGGTCACGGCTATTCGGAACTGGCCGATGTCATCGCGGTAAAAAGCCTTGAATGTATCGAGAAGTCTGGTTTCAGAGAGTATTATCACCCTCATACGGCTGAGGGGTTGGGCGCCCGAGATTTTGGGTGGTCCACGTTGATTCTGGATATGTGAGTTGGTTTAGAGTTGGGACGGCGGGTTGGAATCCCGCGCCTACGAGATGATGTCGCCGGACATGAAATGAAAAAGCGCCCGATAATTCGGGGCGCTTTTAGTTGCCTGGGTTATTTGCTGAGTATCGTTAGTTTCGGCGGCGGGTATTGAAGAGCCGGGACATGAACCCGGTCTCGGCACGGGCCTCGGCTGCGTTCTTGCCGGACTCGTAGTCTTCATCGTCGTCTTCGTAGGCGGGCTCCCCGGGTAGTTCCGCGATGGCCGCCGCGACAACCTGCTCAACAGAATCGCCGGTTTCTTGGCTTTCCTGAGGTTCCTGTTGTTCCTCGGGCACAGGGGGTGATGAATCGGATTCGCTGGTTGGCGGAGCGGCGTCTTCCGATCGGGCGGCCAGGGCTTGTTGCACCAGAGGATGGTCGTGGTTCAAGTTGAAGGTGCGGCGCCGCCGGTTCTGGCCGGAATTCTCGTCGCGCCAACTGTGGTTGCCTTTCAAGAAGAATTCGCCGTCGCTCAGGCTGCGCAGCATCTTGCTGACGTAGGTCCGCGAACTGGCTTGACCCCACCGCTGGGTGATATCGGTGTGTCCCGCTTCGATTCCCTGGCTCAGGGCGTCGCAGATCTCAGAGACCAGGAAGTTGAATGCTACGTGACTGATGCCTTCCTGATGTTCCAGGGTGTTGGCCATGAATATCAAGTCGGAAACCCGGTCGGCCTGCTGGCCATCGTCCGGTTCCGTGGGCATGCCCAGGCTGCCGATCGCTTCCTGCAATGTCTGGGCCAATTCCTGGTCGTCGGCAAATGGTGAACTGGGAGTGTAGAAGTCGCCTTCAGGCGAATCCGAAGCGTCTTCGGATTCATCTTCGTGGTCTTGCTGTCCATTTGTCGTGAACGCCGGGACAATCTCACGGACGGGTTCGCTATCAGTCTCGGTATCCTCGACCACTGACGATTCGTCCAGTTCGGAGCCGATGGGTTCCGGTTCTGGCGCTTGGTCCTGCTGTCTGGAGCGGGGAAGCCGTCCACGGCGGCGACCTGGGCGGGCATTGGACCC
>VFHG01000105.1 GCA_009392075.1 SAR202 cluster bacterium | reverse complement strand
CCGCAGACGAACTGTTCGCCTTTAACCACCCGGCCGACGGCCAGATATATATATATGGAAGCCTACGGCCTGTGCGCCGAAGTCGATGGAGTAGCGGTCGGGTCTACAGTCACACTTGCGGCATGCTCCGACTCCCAAAACCAGCTTTTCCAATTGGAGGGCGGATTGCTGCGGCTGGGCATCGATGGCCAGTCGGTCCTGTGTCTGGCGGTCGATTCGGGCGACGGCATACCAACCGGAGGGCCCAGCCACCTCCTCAGAGACATGACTCTGGAGTCCTGTGATTCCGTGGATTCGGAGTTGGCCTAATGGATAACTGGAATCTTCGACTATTAACCTGACTTTCCCCGTTCTGGCCTGCCCGCTACCCACATGTTTTGACATATTGGGGAAATGTGAATATTGTTAACTCGGTGATTCCTTTCGCGATTGATCACGCTCGTTATACTTCCACCAAAAGCGAACGCCAACGAGCGAAAAATATGAGTAGGTAGGAAAAATGGTAAAGCAAGGTGTCGTACCCGACGAATTAACTAAGCCCCACTTCGATGCCGCCAATGAAGGCCGCCTGGAGATGCAGAACTGCAGCGCCTGCAACCGCCTCCAGAACCCCCCGATGCCCACCTGTAGCCAATGCAAGTCGGCTGACAACCTGGAATGGAAAGTGATGAGCGGCAAGGGCAAGATCTACAACTACGGCGTGGTCTACGACTGCCCCGTCAGGCTGCTTCAGGAAGACCAGCCGTTCAACCTCGTAGTGATCACATTGGACGACGACCCCGGTATCCAGATGTACTCTCACCTCCCTGGGACGCCCGTAGACGATGTACCTGTAGGCGCCGCGGTTGAAGTGATCTTCGAAGAGACGGCGAACGGCCAAAAGGTGCCCGAATGGCGGGTTGTAGCCTAACCTACCTTGATTCTGATATTTAGACAGCTTTCACAAAGGAGTGAACAATGACCACCGAGAATGCCCCAGTTTCCATGTACCGGACAACCGAAGGAATGGGAGTTTGGGAGCACAAAGGTAAGGTGGCAGCCGTTGGTATCGGGCACTCCCCGACCACCCGACGCTGGGACGGTACCGCGGAAAACACCATGGGCGCCAACAGCATCTTCGCCCTTAGACAGGCGATCGAAGACGCCGGCGTTAACCCAGCCGACATCGACGGTTTGGTGCTCGACCCCGTAACCACCACCGGGGCCCACTGGCCCGAGGGCCAAGACATTCCCATGGATGTGGTCAACGCCTACAACCAGACCGACGACCCACTGGACGGCATCGCTAAACTGAGCGCCGAGTGGATCTTGAAAAACATGCCGGAACTGACCAACGTTAAATTCACCATGTATGGCATGGGCTGCATGTCCCACGCTATCGTTGTTGCTGCTCAGGCCGTCGGCGAGGGCCGCACCCACACCTGTTTGGTGCTCAAGAGCTGGCACAACCTTGAAGGCCGCTACAACCAGGCTGGAATCAGTGCTACTGATACTGTTCCCGGGACCTTTGCCGTGAGTCCGGGAAGGACTCTCTGGGGAGCACCCGGCTCCTACGGCACGGCGTTACAGTTTGCCGAGTACTGCCGAAAGTACGGTAAGTCCCATGACATGATGGCCCCCTTCATGGCCAACTCCAGGCGGAACGGACTGATGTTCCCTGAAGGGTACTGGGCCCAGCACCGGCCGGAGCAGTTGACGGCTGAGGATTACGTGAACGCCCGGTGGATAGCTAAACCGGCCAACCTTTTCGACAATGACATCCCAATCATGGTGTCTGGTGCCTACCTCTTCACTACCGCCGAGCGGGCCAAGGATATGAAGCAGAAACCCGTCTACATCCTTAACCACGCCTCCAGCAGAGGCTCCCAGCGCAGCATCCTGCCAACCTTGGACGAGGTTGAGAAAGAGACCGCCGAAACCGGCCGAAAGATCTATGAAGGCGCGGGTATCACCCCCGCGGACCTCTCATTTGAAAACATGTACGACGGCTTTGCGCTGTTCCACCAGTTCCATCTGGAAGGTCTCCGCTTCCGTGGGATGCAGAACGGGGATGCGCTGGACTTCTACCAGACGGACATCAGCATCGAGGGGCCAAACCCGGTCTTACCCAGCGGCGGCAACATCGGCAGCGGTCGTAGCCGTTTCTGGATGCACACTGACTGCATCCAACAGATTCAAGGCCGGGCTGGGGCCCGGGCGATCACCGGAGTAAAGCCAGAGATCGGCGTTTCCGGCGGACCTATGCCCATGGGCGGCAACTTCACTGTCTGGAGTGCCACTCCCGACTAAAACTTTAACGAGTCCCTTCTCCCTCTAAGAGGAAGGTTAGGATGGGGGCGCTTCCCATAGCGCACCACACATCAAAGAGAGATGAACCTAGTTGGCTATATTGATAAGTTTTGACATCGACGGCACCCTCGAAGTGGGCGACCCACCCGGCGTGCTGACCATGGAATTAGTGCGGAAAACTCAGAAGTCAGGGATATTGGTCGGAAGTTGTTCCGACCGTCCGATCAGTGGACAGAGGGCCATCTGGGAAAAGCACGGCATCGCCTATGACTTCGCCGTCTCGAAACATCAGCTACCTGACGTAAAAGCCAAATTTGAGGCTGATGTCTACTACCACATAGGAGACCGGGAAGACCTGGACCGGCAGTATGCCTTAGCAGCTGGGTTCGAGTTCTTTTGGCCGGACGAGGCCGTTTCCGAACCATGGCTTAACCGGGACGCCGATCCTAAATAGGGTTTGAACAAGGTTTACTAAAGGTCGATTAAAAAAGATGCAGTCTGACCACAATCAGATTCCCAAACGGCGCAAGGACCAGCCATTAGAGGGGGTCCGCGTCGTAGACTTCACCTGGGTCCGGGCAGGGCCGTGGGCCGCACGTTGGCTGGCCACCCTGGGCGCCGAGGTGATCAAAGTGGAATGGCCGGAGAACATGGATATGCTCCGGCAGAACCGGTTCACCGTGCCCCCCGGAGTGGAGCCAGGCCCCAACTCCACCGGGCAGTTCGCCGACACCAACGCCGGGAAACTGGGCCTCAGCGTCAACGTCCGCCACCCCAAGGGCCTCGAAGCGGTCAAGAGGTTGATCTCTGTTTCAGATGTGGTCATCGAGAATTTCAGTTCCCGGATCATGGGCCGCTGGGGATTGGGTTACGAAGAACTGAAGAAACTGCGGCCCGACATCGTCTATGTGTCTATGGCCGGGTTCGGCCAGACCGGACGCCAGCACTACTTTGGGACCATGGGCCCCGCTGCCCAGGCGCTGTCCGGACTCACACACCAGTCGGGTCTGCCCGGCAAACCGCCCGCCGGCTGGGGCTGGTCGTACCTGGACGACACGGGCGGCATGTACGGCGCGATGTGCGCCCTCACCGCCCTCCGGCACCGGAACCACACCGGTCAAGGACAGCACGTTGACCTATCCCAGATGATCACGGGAATCACCCTCACCGGCACAGCGTTCCTGGACAAAACAGTAAATGGCAGAGAGTCGCGGCGGGAAGGCTATCCGCCGGGCAATCGGACCGTCTGGCCTGGAGCGCCGGTGATCAACAATTACCGCGGCCCCATCGCCGCGCCCCATAACGCCTTCCGTACCCTTGGCGGCGGCTACAACGATTGGTGCGTCATCGCCTGTCTAGCCGATGAAGAATGGACTAATTTAGTCGAACTGATGGGCAAGCCCGATTGGGCCAAAAAGGGCAAGTTCACGAGTCTCGATGGCCGCTTAGAGAACCAAAACGAGATGGATCAAGGAATCGAGCAGTGGACGAGCACTCTGGAAAAGTACGATCTGGCTGAAAAATGCCAGGTGGCCGGCGTTCGCGCCATGCCGGTACAGAGTTCGGAAGACCGGGTGGAGAACGACCCGCAGTTGCGCCACCGGGGCATGTTCACCAAGGTTAAACACCCCATGCTCGGCGATTGGAAATTCCAAGGCGCTCCTTTCCGTTTGGACGGCAACAAAGTGGCCGTAAAAGGCCCGCCTCCGATGATTGGGCAACACACTACCAAGATCATGGGCGATTTGTTGGGAGTCAGCAGCGAAGAGCTGGTCCAGGGTTATGAAGATGGCGTCTACTGGCCTGAGACGACCCCTAAATTCCCTTACGTTCAAGAAGCGATCGACGCAGAGGCAAAAAGATGACGCAGTCAGGCCCTAGCAACGATATGGTTGGGCCACTGACCGGTCTGCGGGTTTTGGAACTGACCGGCGAGCATGCCCAGTTCTGCGGCAAGCTGATGGCTGATTTGGGCGCCGACGTGATCAAGATTGAACCGCCCGGCGGCCAGGAAACCCGGAACGTTGGACCGTTCTTAAACGACGAAGAACACCCCGAACGCAGCTTATATTTCTGGCACTACAACACCTCCAAACGCGGTGTGACCCTTGACATCACCAAGCCCGAGGGCAAAGAAGTATTCCGCAAACTCTCCGTCACCGCCGGATTGATCCTCGAAAGCTTCCCAGCCGGCTATATGCCTGGTCTGGGGCTGGGCTATGAAGACCTTTCGGCGGACAATTCCGGCCTGATCATGTGCTCAGTCACTCCCTTCGGACAGGACGGACCTTGGCGAGACTACAAGACCTCAGACCTGTTGCATTTGGCAGCCGGCGGCCAGATGGCGTCTTCAGGGTATGACGTGGAAGACGTGCCCGATGCGCCACCCATCGCACCCGGCGGCGGCAATGCCTGGCACATAGCGAGCCATTACTCCTACATCGCAATCATGGGAGCCCTCTATCACCGCGACTTCACCGGAGAAGGCCAGTACATCGATGTCTCGGCCCACGAGGCCTGCTCGCTAACAACCGAGGGCGCAATTGCCATCTATCTGTCCACTGGAGAGGTGGTGCGCCGCCACACGGGAAGGCACGCTTCGGCCGACATGTCGCCCGGCATCCAACATGCCACCAACGATGGTGGGTTTATCAACACGACTCGGTCTGGCAGCAACCTCACCCCGGCAAGGGTGAAAATTCTGGCCACATGGATGGACGAGCACGGATTGGCTCAAGACCTGCTGGACGAAAAATACCAGAACCCGGCCGTGGTCGAAGAAAGCGGCCAGCATTTCGCCGACGTGTTGAAGAATTTCTTTGCCAACATGCCGTTGGTCGAGGCCTACGAGGGCGGGCAAGAACTGAACTTTCCCTGGGGCGCGATCCGGACCATGGGCGAGATCGTCGGCGACCCTCACTTGGAAGACCGGGAATTCTTCGTGCCGGTGGAGCATCCAGAACTGGGACGCGAATTCACCTATCCCGGTCCCGCGGCGATCTATAATTCCTCACCGTGGCGCATCTCCCGCCGCGCTCCCCTGATCGGCGAGCACAACGAGGAGATTCTGGGCGGCGAGCTAGGCCTGTCCAAGTCGGGTCTGGAAGCGCTGAAGAAGTCGGGAGCCATCTAGCTCGACAAGGCACAAGTCCTTCCTGAACTAATCCGTCCAGATGCCGCTGAACTGTGTCGCGACGACCTGGTCGTAAGTCACATCCTCCGTGAGCAATCCGATATCTTTGGCAAACGCGTTCATGCCCTTTACCGCATCTTCGCTGATGGCTGGATCGTAAAAGGGCAGGTCCCGCTCGATCAGTCCCGCGATAATGCCCGCCTCCATGGCCGGGAACAGCCGCTCTCCAACTGCCGTCGCCCGTGATGGGTCTTCCTTGAGCGCTTTTTGAACGTTCACGATGGCACGGACGGCAGCGCGCACCATCTCTGGGTCTTTCTCGATATTCGCGTCTGTGGTGACCAGCGCCGGAAATGTGTAACGCACCGAGGCCGGTGGGCAGATACCTCGTCTGGCGTCCAGTACCATCGTGCCGAGTCCCTTTCGCACTGCCACCTCGCTCCCCATGGCGTTGGCCCAAAAACCGTCGATGATTCCATCCTCCAGGGCCTGAGCGGCGTTCACTCCGAATGAAACGCCGGCACCCGTCGAGCCGGGCACCGGACCAACCTCAACGCCGTCTTTCTCAAGATCGATTCCGGCTTCTTTGATCAATTGCCTTATCGTCGAGTCCGGACCGGGCGCGGCGCCGATCTTGAGGCCCTTCACCGCATTCACATCGCCCAACTTGGCGTTCAGGTCCGAGCGCAGCACCAGCAACCAGTAGGTGTTCTGCGCCAGCGAGGCCAACAGCTTTGCGCCCTTCCAATTGGGGAACGCCTGGAGGGTTGCGTGAGCGGCGCCGGCTACAAAATCCAACTTGCCTTCCCGCAGGTCTTCCATGGTCTTGGGCACGGGGAATATTAACTCTAGTTCCGCGTCCAAACCCTCGGCTTTGAAAAAGCCCAACTCAACCGCCGCGACCGCAGGAAAATAGGAGTTCGATATCAAGTCCGGCACTGCTATCCGCATGGGTGGAACCTCCCCCTGTTCTAGGTATTTCTAATTTCCGCTTGATCCGCTAAAGGCGAACTGGGGGTCGGCGGCTCGCACCACCGCTTCAGGCAGGCCCAATTCCTTCCGCACTATGTTGGTGCCCTGCACCAGGGCCACGCATTTGTGGAAAGCGATCCTGCGGGAGATGCCTTCCCGGCCGAACCCGCAGTCCGTTGAGATGATCAGCCGTTCCACCGGCACGAATTCCAGCGCCCGGCGGATCAGTCCAGCTACCTGTTCCGGCGACTCAACCACGGTGTTGGTATGGTTAACTACTCCGATGGCGACTTTTTTGTTCGTTTCGTGCTGTGCAAACAGCGGCAGGTCTTTCCCTCCGGAGCCGGCGGCTTCAAAGGTGACCACGTCGGCGTTCACCTCGAACAAGTGGGCGATGGCCCTCTCGTAGGTTGGATTCGTGACCAGGCGTTGTTGTGCCGGGTTGCCCCAGCAGGTATGCAGCCAGATCTCGGCGTCTACTCCCTGGACCTCACGGTTGAACGCTTCGGTGTAGAAGTCATAGTCCGCATCAATTGTGGCCGGGTCCTGGGCCATGAAGTGGTGCCGCGGCTCCTCGATCTGGATCAGCTTGCAACCAGCCGCCGCCACGTCCCGTAGCTCCTGGTTGATGATGTCGCACATATCGAGGATCAGCTCTTTGTCTGATGGGTAGAACTCGTTCCACATCATGCGAGTCAACGATTGGGAGCTGATTGTCCCGAACTTCACCGTGTTTGCGGTCATCTTCTGGGCCACCTGCCAGAGGGCCGGATAGTCCAACTGTCCGGCGGTTAGCCGCTCGGTCACGATGGGCGATTGGTACGCCTCTTGGACTTCGTAGAGGATGTGGCCTGGCCGGATGCCGAAGTCGCCAGACCAACCTGGGGATTGGCTTTTGCTGCCATTCAGGCCGCCCAATCGCTCCAAGACGTAGAAGAACCACGACTTCCCGCCAACTTCTAGGTCGAAGCGTGAATCGCCGTCGGTCAGGATGTCCATCCCGGCCATCTCCTGGTCGGTGATCACCGTGGCCACAGCGTCCAGATATTGCTCCCGGAACAGAGTGTCCCCCAACGCCGTCTTGAATGGCCGCCCGCGAAGCCCCTGGGTGTACCAATTTGGCTTTGGGTATGACCCGGTCATGGTGGTGGGAAGGACGACCCCCTCCGTGGCTTTAAACATGCTTATTCCCCGCAGAGATAATTGTGGAAGCAGTGAAAACTTGGGTCTTAGACTTTCCCCAGACGGATGAACCGCCCGCCGATCAACCACTCGGCGACGAAGAGGTTTCCCTGAGCGTCGACGGCCAGGCCGTGGGGACTGTTGAACTTACCCGGTTCGAGCAGGCTGGTGGCGACGACGTTCCCCGCCGTGTCCTTATTATTAGGCCAGCCTTCAACATCGCATACCTGATCGTTGGCCCCGAGATAGCAGACAAATTCGTCGTTCTTCCCGCACACAGTCAGCCGGGCACGGAGTTCGGCGATGACCAGAAGGTCTCCGTGGGTGACGAATCCGCCGGGAGTGGTCAAAAAATCGCTGCCGAACACCCGTTTGTAATTGCCTTCCAGGTCGTACACCTGGACCTGCCCGTTGGCCCGGTCGGCAACGTAGAGTTCGGATGGCGAACTGCGGCGGTCGATGAAGATGGCGTGCGGGCAATTGAACCGGCCTGCGCCACCCTCTTCGCCGTTGATGCTGGCGATGTAATTACCGGACCTGTCGTACCGGTGCACGTAGCTTTGGCCGTAACCGTCGGCAACCCAAACATCGCCGTTCCCGCCGTAGCTTTCCTCATTAATGGCAACCCAGGTCGGGGAATACATGCCCTCGCGGTACACGTCCAGGTGCGGCCGGGTCAGACGGGCCAAGATATTCCCTTGCAGATCCATCTTCAGCACTTGGCCCCTAGTTTCGCCGCCAGGATAGTCGTAGCCGAGTCCGGGTAGTCGCTTGCGGCCGTTGTCGGCGATCCAAAGCAAATCCTGGCCGCTTTCATTGACCAGCGTGATCCCGTGGGCGTCGCTGAGTTCCACCGGGAACGTTCGCACCAACGTGCCGTCCGGGTTAAAGACCATCATGGTCGGGTCGCCCGGATGATAGGTGATGATTTGGCCCGACTCCGTGACCGTAACGCCGTGATGGGCCCAACCGTCGCGGGCGCTCTCCGACTCCGGGATGGATGCCCAGGAGTCCTGCCATTCATAAGTGTTTGTACCGCTGCCTATCTGCATCTAGCTCCCCGACGTTTAAATGTTTAGGGCTTCAGGATGACTTTGGTGTAGCCGTCAACCCGCTGGTCGAACTTCTTGTAGGCGTCCGGGGCTTCGTCCAAGGAGACCGAGTGGGAGACCACGAAACTGGGGGTAGCCCGCCCGGAGATGATCATGTCCCGCAGATAGGCGTTGTAATTTTTCACGTTGCATTGACCCGTGCCCAGCCGCAGCCCCTTCTCGAAAAGTCGGCCAAAGTTGATGGACAGCGCGCCCCGTTTGGAGCCTTCGTCCACTCCGCCCGGATCTGTTGGGACGTAGAGTCCGGGGATGCCAAGGGCGCCGGTGGGGTTAACCACGTCGATGATCTGGTTCAGCACGATGTTGGGCGCTTCGTCTTGCTCTCCGCCCGCGGCCGAGGAGCCGGCGTTGGCGGCCTGGTAGCCCACGGCATCGATGCCTTTGTCCACGCCCTGTCCGTCGCGGCGGTCTTTGATCTGCTGCACCGGGTCGCCTTTGTCGAAGTCGATGGGAATGCCGCCGATCTCCGCCGCCTTGTCCAAACGCTCTTTAACGTGATCGATGACGTAGACCTCGGCCGCACCCCGGATCATGCAGCTATAGGCTGCCATGAGACCGACCGGCCCGGCCCCGAACACGGCTACGCTCTCTCCGGGACTGACGTCGGCCAGCTCGGCGCCGTGGTAGCCGGTAGGGAAGATGTCCGCGAGCATGGCGAAGTCTGACTCCCATTCGGTGCCCGCCGGGAGGGGAAGGCAGTTGAAGTCGGCGAAGGGCACCTGTAGGTATTCGGCTTGGCCGCCGACCCAAGGACCCATGGCCACATAGCCGTAAGCGCCGCCGGCGAACCCTGGGTTGACTGTGTTGCAGAACCCGGTGAAACCCCGCTGACAGTTTTTGCAGAACCCACAGGCAACGTTGAAGGGCATGACCACCCGGTCGCCCTTTTTAAGTGTCCTGACGGCCGGACCGACTTCCTGAATCAGGCCCATGTTTTCGTGGCCGAAGACGATTCCCGCCTGGGCGGCGGTGCGTCCCTCATACATGTGCAGGTCAGAGCCGCAGATGCAGCTTGATGTGATCTTGACGATCACATCGTTGGGGTGCTTGATCTCGGGGTCTGGGACATTCTCCACGGCGACTTCGAATGGCCCTTTGTAAACAACGGCTTTCATAGCTCTGGCTCCTGTCAGACTTAACGGAAGTTAGATGGGGAGCCTACCGCTCGGCGGCAGGCGGAATGGGTTGCGGTCCGAGTTAACGCTTCTGGTAGACCTGGAACCGGTGCCGGTTGGTTTCGGTCACATAGAGGCGGCCTTCCCGGTCCAGGGAAACGGAAACCGGGCCCCAGAAATAAGGTTCTGTTTGCGAGGAGATGTGGTAGGGGGTGTTCAGGTGGGCGGGCAACTCCGGGATGAGGTTGGAAATGTCCCGCTCGGCCTTTTCTTCGGGGTTGGAGGCAAGATATTCCGACGCCCACTTGGAGATGGTGGCCTCACCCCGCAAGATCAGTTGAAAGCTACCGTCCGCGGACAAGACCTGGACCCGTTCATTGCCCCAATCGGCCACATAGATGAACCCTTCGGGGTCGACAGCCACGCCGGTGGGCCGCTGGAATTGACCTTCGCCGTAACCGGTACTGCCGAAGGCGGCTAGGAACTCGCCATCGTTGGTGAATTTCTGGATGCGGTCATTTCTCCAGTCGGCGATATAGATGTTGTCGTCGCTATCCATCGCCGCCCCCCAGGGCAGGTTGAACTGGCCTTCGCCACTTCCAAAGGAGCCCCAATTGGCGATGAACTGACCCTCTGCAGTGAATTTCTGGACGCGGGCGTTGTGTTGGTCAACCACGAAGACATTGCCCGAGGAATCGACGGCGATACCAGCCGGGCCGTTCAGTTCGCCGTCTCCGGAACCGGAATTGCCCCAATTGGAGATGTACTCCCCGTCCGTGTTGTAGATGGTTACGCGGTTACTGTGTTCGTCGGTGATGAAAATTCGGTCCTGGCTGTCCATCGCCATTGCCACCGCCCAAACGAATTGTCCGTCGCCCGTGCCGAATCCCTTGCCAAACTCGCCTAGGTATTCCTCGTCGAGCGTGCAGATGCCAACGCGTATCGCGGCGGCGCGCGCTGGGTCGCACCGGTTCAATATGAAGATGCGGCTGTCGTTGTGCACGACGATGTCGTAGGGATTGGCAAAACCACGGCCATTGAAGCCGTTGTTTACGATGCCGATGGTCTTGACGTAGTCCACTATGATTCCGGGCGATTTGATCTGCGTACTCACGCGGGCCCCCTTGATCAGCGGAGATATATTTCGGTTGCCGAGCCCCAGCTCGGGCTTAGGCCAGTTGGTATTCCCTGGTGGCCGCCACCAGGCGCAGCATGTTGCCCACCCGCTGCTCGGCCTGGTCTCCGGGTTGGTGCCCGTTCAGGTCCAGGTCGCCGAGCCGGGCGGCGTAGTCCACCAGCACCGAACGTGTTTCATCCGAGACTTGGATGGAACCCAGTAAGTCTAGGCAGCCGTCAGCCAGGTCCGATGGATTTAGGACGCCATCGTCCGCGCCTGTCTCGAGCCGGTCGATGATCGACCTAACGCCTGGGCTTTTTACGTCGGACAGTTCCTTGGCCACGAAATTCACTCGCTCGACCAACGCGCCGCTGTCGATCCATTCGACCCCCTCGTGCCAACCTTCGACGGTGGGAGGCCGCAGCAGGCCTTGGCCCATGAAGAACATATTGTTGGCGACTTTCTCGATGCCAAGAGATGGGTTTTGGTAGTTGCCGGCCATCCGGATCGCCCCGACTACCATCTCTACGGGACCTTTGACCCGGGCGAACCGGGCCTCCCCCGACTTGAAATAATCGGAGTGGAAAAGGGTTTGCAGCATATCGCTGATCTTGTATCCAGACGAGAAGTAAGTGGCTACCATTGCTTCTACGGCGTTCTCTCCTGCTTTGCTCACTTCGTCGGCGGCGAAGAACTGGAACAGCCGGGTTGCCAAGAACCGGGCAGTGGACTCCTGCTTGACGATGATGGCGATGATGTCTTCGCCGTTGAAGTTGCCGGTCTCGCCCAGGAATGTCTTTTCTCCGTCGTCGTGGTCGTCTTCCCGGTAGTCGAAGTGCCAGGCGATGCGGCCGTAGGGCCAGATGGAGTCCTTGGCAGCCCTGATGGCCATATATTCCGCGTTGCCCAGGGTCCAGCCGGTGAAGGCCCTAGCGCATTCCTTGATGTCGTCCTCGGAATAGTTGCCGATGCCCATGGAGAAGAGTTCCAGAAGCTCCCGGCCATAGTTCTCATTTATGTTGTCACCGTGGTTCTCGTTGTTGTCCAGCCAGATGATCATGGCTGGGTCTCTGGAAAGTTCTAAAAGCAAGTCCTCAAAGCTTCCCAGACCGGACCGCCGGAACATGTCCACCTGGTTGAGCTGGGTGCGGGCCTGGTTCAACTTGGTGTAGCCGGTGGCGAACAGGCCATGCCAGAAGAGGGCGATCTTCTCCTCCATTGGACAGGCGGTGCTGATCATCCGGTACATCCAGTAGGCAGTTGAGCCGGGCAGGTCGCGCAATTCTGACTGCTCCACGTGGTAGCGGCGGATCAGGTCGTCCGGCATGTTGCCGGGGTCGGTGGGATTAAGCAGGGTATCCACGGCGCCTTCATACCCCATGGCCAGGTACCCTTCCAATTCGTCGCGGCTGGCGCCGAAACCGGCGCGCCGGAGCAGATGGGCCATCAGTGCGGTGTCGTTGTTTATCATCAATATCCTCGAGTGGACCAGGCTAGGTCTTTTAGGTAGAAGCTAAGACTGGAATATATCGAACTTCTCAAACTGTCCGTTGACGATGGGCGTGGCGTCCAACCCCAGCCAATCTTCCAGGACGTTGGTGTAGACGGAACGGAAGTCGTTGTTGGAACGCAGGTCGCCTTCGATCTGTTCGGCTTCGGCCAGGGAGGGGTATTCGCCGTACAACCCGCCGTTGACCGCGCCGCCGATCAGAAATGCTACGCCGGCGGAGCCGTGGTCGCTCCCGGAGCCGTTGTCCTTGATGCGGCGCCCAAACTCGGAGAAGATTAATATCGTGGCGTCGTTTTCGGTGCCGTGTTCCTTCAAGTCGTCCATCAGGCAACCCACTGATCCGGCAACTTCGTTCCACAGCTTGGCATGCGTGGGCAGCTCGCCTGAGTGGGTGTCGAAGGGCCCGTGCTGGGTGTAGAGCACCTTGGCGCCTATGTTGGCGTGGAACACCTGGGACATGCTTTTCACGTTCTGGGCTAAGGTGTCTGGACCGTATTCCACAGAAGAGGAATACATGGCCGGCGCAGTGCGGAGGATGTCTGCGCCCTGTAGGGCGTCCTGGCCGGTCTGCCCCAACATCTGCATCACCGGGTCTCGCCCGGCGGCCCCGCCGTACATCCTGGAGAATGCCTCCAGGGTGAACATGCGCAATTCCTCGTCCTGTACGTCTGGGAAAAGCCCGTAAGTCTCAAGGTCGCCGACCGATGCGACGGACACGCCCGGACAACCCAGCGCCCTGGGAAGACCCCGGCCAAAGTTGACGGCGGTGAGCACGTTCTCGCCCAGTGGGTCTAGGTCGCGGACCGCCCTCCCCAGCCAGCCCTCTTTACCGATAGCGTCGGGTTCTGCAGTGTGCCAGATGTCCATGGACCGGAAGTGTGAGCGGTTGGGGTTCTGATAACCGATCCCGTTGATCACGGCGACTTTGCCCTCGTCCCAAAGCGACTTGATCGGCCCCATGCTGGGGTTGAAACCCAACTGGTCGTTGATCGGTATCACCTTGTCCTGGGAGATGTTCACGACGGAACGGGAATCGTAATACTTGCCGTCGCTATACGGAACAACTGTGTTCAGGTAGTCGTTGCCACCGGAGAGTTGGATGACGATCAAACTCTTTTCGCGCTTGGTGATGGTCATATGAGACGATCTCCTATTTCTATCAGGAAAGGCTGTGTATCCACTTTTTTAGACCCCGGGTAGTGGGGAACATTGTACCCTTTGTAGGCCGCCATTTCGAGGCACATGAGTGGATTTGTTTATAGCAACTTAGGACGCCTATCTGGATTCGGAAGAAACGGTGGTAATATTGGGGATACCGAATTTGAGTGCAGAGGCGATTCCATGATTAAACCTAAGATGTTAGGCCATATCGTGATCAGAGTCAGAGACGCCCAACGTTCCGAAGATTTCTACGTGAACGTGCTGGGCTTAGAGGTCAGGAACCGGGTTAGGGAAGGCAAGATGAGGTTCTTTACCAGCAACCCGGAGATCGACCATGAGATCGCCGTCGCTGAGATCGGCGAAGACGCCGTGGGGCCCTTCGAAAACCAGGTTGGCCTGTATCACATGGCCTGGGAATTGGCCGACATGGACGAGCTCAAAGACGCCTACCAAGTGGTCTTGGACAACAACGTAGAGATCGCAGGATTTGGTGACCACGGTGTCACCAAGGGCTTGTATATCCGCGACCCAGACGGCATCGAGATAGAGCTCTTCATCGAGGCTCCTGAGTTCGAGAAAACACCCCTCCAAGAAATACTAACCGGCGGGACGCTCCAAGGTACGACGGCCGACTAACCAGCCGCCTCAAATACCGCATATTAGGGAGGAGTCAAATGCTGGATCACGCTCTGAATGATGCTCTGAGCCGGGTTGGACAAGGTACGCCCATGGGCGATACCATGCGCCGTTACTGGCTGCCCGCCCTGCTGTCCTTTGAGATACCGGAACCCGATTGCCCGCCGGTTCGCGTCAGGTTGATGGGCGAAGACCTAGTGGCCTTCCGCAGCACCGATGGCCGCATCGGTCTGGTCCAGGAGGGCTGTCCCCACCGCCGGGCTAGCCTTTATTTCGGGCGCAACGAAGAGTGCGGGATCCGTTGCGTGTACCACGGCTGGAAGTTCGATGTGGACGGCAACTGCGTCGATCAGATGAACGAGCCGCGCCAGTTCAAGGAACGGGTCAAGATCACCGCTTACCCAACCCTGGATATGGGCGGCGTGATTTGGGCCTATCTCGGCCCGGCCGACAAGAA
>VFHG01000104.1 GCA_009392075.1 SAR202 cluster bacterium | reverse complement strand
CGGACAATATCTTCTGGGCGATCTCGGTGGCGTCGAATTCTTCTCGTGGCAGCAGGCAGATGTCGCACCCGCCGCAATCAGTCTTGGGCCAAGACTCGCCCAGGTACTCCATCAGGTAGGCCCGGCGGCAGGTCTGCAGGTCGCACAGGGCCAGGATCTGGTCCAGCTTGGTGCGGGCCTTGTCCTGTTCCTCGTCGTCTTCGATCTGGCTGATGAAATATTCCTGTTTGGAGCGGTCACCATAGGAATAGAACAGCACACAATCGCTGGGCAGCCCGTCGCGGCCCGCGCGGCCCGTCTCCTGGTAGTAGCCCTCCACGGTCTTGGGCAGGTCGTAATGAACCACCAGGCGCACGTCTGGTTTGTCGATACCCATGCCGAAGGCGATGGTCGCCACCACGATCTGGACTTGGTCTCGGATGAACTTCTCCTGGGTTTCCCGCCGCAGGTCCCGTTCCAGACCGGCATGGTAGGGCAGGGCGCTGAAACCCCGCTCCGACAACTCCAGAGCCGTTTCTTCGGTGAGCTTCCGGGAGAACCGGTAGATGATGGCCGAACCGCCCTGGTGCTTCTCCAAAAGGTGCAGGAGCGAACCGAGGGGCTCGGTCTTGGGCTGGATGGTATAGGTCAGGTTGGGGCGGTTGAAACTGGAGATGAATATCTCCGGCTCAGCGAGACCTAGTTGGTTGACGATGTCTTCCCGGACCGGCTTGGTGGCGGTGGCTGTCAGGGCGATGACCGGCACGCCGGGGAAGTCTTTCCGAAGCCCTTTCAGATTGCGGTAGTCGGGCCTAAAGTCGTGACCCCACTCGGAGATGCAGTGGGCCTCGTCGATGGCGATCAGGCTGACGTCCAGCGACTGCAAGAACCGCTGGAATCCGGGGAGGGCCAATCGCTCCGGGGCCACATAGAGGATCTTGATCTTGCCCTGCCGGGCCTGGTCTTGGACCAAGGTCGCTTCTTCCTGAGCCAGTGTGCTGTTCAGTAGCCCGGCGGGGACTCCGTTGGCCCGGAGACCGTCCACCTGGTCTTTCATCAAGGCGATAAGCGGAGAGACCACCAGCGTGAGGCCCTTGAACCGGAGGGCCGGGAGTTGGTAGCACAGCGATTTGCCGCCGCCAGTGGGCATCAGGACTAAGGTGTCGCGCTTGTCGAGCACCTTGGCGATGATCTCTTCTTGGAGGGGCAGGAACCGGTCGAAACCGAAATATGCCTTCAGCTGTTCGAGCACGATCCCATCCTAGCCAGGAGCGCTCTAGGCTTCAAGGCTATATTGTCAGAGTTTTGGCCAGTTGTAACACTTGATTCAGGGCTGATAGCAGGGATCTACCGCCCCTTCCAGACCGGCGCACGTTTCTCGGCGAAAGCCAAGACGCCTTCTTTAGCGTCTTCGCTTTCCAGGACTTCATTGCGCTTTTGACCGGCGAATTTCACCCGTTCTTCGAGGCCCATCTCGGCGCCCTTGATGGAGGCCTCTTTGATGGCGGCGATGGGCAGCGGGGCGTTGGCGATTATCTTGTGGGCCACCTCCTCGGCCTTGGGCATGACCTCTTCGGGCTCCACCACGTAGTTGACCAACATCAACTCAAAGGCTTTCTGGGCGTTCACGAAATCGCCGGTGAATAGGAACTCGAAGGCGATGTTCTTTGGCACGACTGCGGAAAGCAGGGCCGGTCCGCTGACCGAGGATATGCCGCGTTTGGCCTGAGGCCAGCCGAACTCGGCCTTGGAGGACGCGATCCGGATGTCGCTACCCAAGGCGATACCGCAGCCCTGGGCCAGGCAGATACCGTTTATGGCGGCGATGATGGGTTTGTAGATTTGGGACTGGACCACGTACAAGTCGCCGGTGCTCGGTCCCTCATTGGCGTGGCCGGCGGCCATGGCTACCAGGTCGTGTCCGGTGGAAAAGGCCCTTCCCGCGCCGGTGACGATGGCGCACCGGACCTCAGGGTTGTTCTTGACGTCCTGGAACGAGTCCCAGAGCTGCTGACGCATAGGCGGGTCGATGGCGTTCAGCTTCTCGGGCCGGTTCAGGGTGATGTACGCAATGCTGTCTTTGATCTCGTAAATTACTTCTTTCTCTGCCAATTCAGTGCCTCCAAATTAGCTGTCAACTGTCAGCTTTCAGCAATCATTCATCTTTATGGCCGGTTTGGCCGCTGACATTGTATCGCCCACGGCAAGCGTATTAAAGCGCGAATCTGGCTGCTGCGGACTCTGTTCTGACGACGGGCGTTAGCCGGGTTGTACTGCTGATAATCAGGGCGGCCAGTAGATTGTGGGCCAGGATGATCTACCACAACGATATGTAACTCCCGGTGTTGTCATGGATGTAGCCAACCAAAGGCGTTCCGATGCCGGCGCTGATTAACATAACCGGCAGCACGATGCCCCGGATACTGCCCAGAAACGCCATCCCAAAATAGGCGGCGAAAATATACGAGTGGACGATCATGCCCGCACCAACCGAGAGGCCGAACTTGATCCCGGAACCGAAGAGGAAGAATTCGTTCCGCTCGGTCAGTGCCAATCCCATGGCCACGGCCAGCCCCAAGAAAGACCCGACGGCGATGATACGGATGGGCACGCGGTCGGCCATCCACCCCGCGAACAAGGCCATCGTAGCGGCCCCGCTGGCGTCACCGGCGAAAGAGAAGGATACCAACTGGGCATCGAACCCGTTCTCGATCCAGTAGGGTATCTGGTGGACGCTGGTGCCGCCTTAGGCTACCCCGGCCAGGGCAAAGGCCAGAAGCAGTTTTCACATGGTGGCGGTCCGGAACGCTTCCCGGACGGTTTACGATATTTCTTCCGGAACAGATCCGGTGGCCTGTCCGGTGGCCCTGGACTCGACGGGAACCCGCGGTCTGCCGTCAACCTCCAGGCCTATATCTTCCGGTTGCCTCCTCAGAAATATTGCCGAAAGTGGGATGGAAAGAGCCATGAACGCCACCGCCATCACGACCCAGATGGTGCGCCAACCTGCTGCGTCTATAAGCACCTGGGTGATGGGCAGGAAGAAGATGCCACCGATGCTCAGACCGGTGGTAGCCAGGGCCAAGGCCAGCCCCCTGTTCTGGCTGGAACCATTTGGCCAAGGGGGCTGAAGTCATGACGTTCTGGGGGCAGCCAACCCGGTCATACCGGCAAGGCCGAACAGGGCAACGATCTGCCCATC
>VFHG01000103.1 GCA_009392075.1 SAR202 cluster bacterium | reverse complement strand
CGACATGGAAGAAGACCTGGCCGAGGGCCAAGAGCTCACGGTTATCATCCGCGAGATCGACGCCCAAGGACGGGTCAACCTGTCCCGCAAGGCGCTGTTCGGCGACGACAGCCCTCCCGCTCCACGGCCTGAGCCCAGCGGCGGCTTCAACCGGGCCGGCGCCGGAGACCGGGGCGGACGCGGTGGAGATCGAGGGGGTTCAGGTGGCCGTGGCCCTGGTGGACCCGGACGCGGATCCGGAGGCTCGGGCGGTGGTGGACGCTTCCAAGGTGGAAACCGCTAACCAGAGCATCGTTAACTAGGGACAGAACAGCCCCGGCCATTGAAGGCCGGGGCTGTTTTATTTTCCGGCAATCAGGCTGCGTGCTATCATCAGGTGTGAGCTGGCATAGCGAAATGGACGTGACGGATGAGGTAACGGCGGGTTAAAAACCCGCGTCTACGACCTCGTTACAACGACATGCGAATCGGCAACCTGCCTGCTGGTTTCGTTCGCCCTGAGCCCGTCGAAGGGTGCGTATCGGTCATGTTGGTGTGATCCGGACCCACTCGGCAAGAGCCCTCAGAAAGGAGCGCTATGGCGTCGATAAAAGTAGTAATTGGTGGCATAACCGGCAAGATGGGTCTCGAGACCGTGGCTGCTGTCGCCAGAGAAACTGACCTTGAATTGGTGGGCGGTTCTTGCAAGCAGGACCGAGGGCCGGTTCTGGGCACGCCGTACAGCACAATGGTCGCGATCTCAACTGACATAGACGCCCTTCTAGAGCAGACAAAACCCGACGTGATGGTTGACTTCACCAACGCCGCCGTCGCCATGGACGCTGCTGCCATTGCCGCTGCTCGAAAGATCAACATTGTAATGGGCGCCAGCGGCTTTTCTGAAGACCAGTTGAAGCAGCTAGACGCCATGGCTAATGACAACGGCGTTGGCATCATCGTTGCGCCCAATTTCGCTCTGGGGGCCGTGATCCTCAAGAAACTGGCCGAGCAAGCCGCGCCCTACTTCGATTACGTGGACATCGTAGAGTCGCATCACGAGGCTAAGATTGATTCGCCCTCGGGATTTGCGCTGGCCTTGGTACGCAGCTTGGGGGAAAACAAGCAGTTCACCCGCAACCAACCTGAGAAGGAAAACTTGGCCAACACCCGAGGCGGAGAGCATAACGGGATATCGGTCCATAGCATTCGGATGCCCGGCAAAAGCGCCCACCATGAGGTGATCTTTGGCGCGGCGGGTCAGACCGTTTCCCTGCGCCATGACACCCTGGACCGGAGCTGCTACATGCCCGGTGTGGTGCGCTGCATCCGCGACGTTGTAGCCCGTCCGGGCCTTGTGATAGGCTTGGAGAACGTGCTCGGGCTTTAGGCCAGTCTCAGGCACGAATCTTAGAGTAAATCGAGAACCGCTAGTGCAGGACTTAACCATCGCCGTTGTGGGCGCCACCGGGGCGGTGGGCGCCGAATTTCTCCGCATCGTTGAAACCCGCTACCCTACCTTGCCCAAGCTGAAATTGCTGGCCTCCAGCCGATCGGCCGGGAAGCATATCAGCGTGGGCGGGAATGACTTTGTCGTGGAGGAAGCGACGGCGAAGTCCTTTGACGGCGTTGATGTGGCGTTCATATCGGCCAGTTCAGAAGTCAGCCACAGACTAGCACCGACCGCAGTGGCTGCAGGCGCGGTGGTTATCGACGACGGTTCCGCTTTCCGCATGGAAGAGACGGTGCCCTTGGTCGTGCCCGAAGTGAACGGGGCCGACGTTGACTGGCACCAGGGAATCATATCCATCCCCAACTGCTCCACCACTCCCTTGGTGATGGCCGCCCATCCGTTGCACCGGGTGAACCCCATCAAACGCATCGTGGCCGACACCTACCAATCGGTCTCCGGCGCAGGCGGCGGGGCGATGGCCGACCTTCGTGAGCAATCGGAGCGGTTGCTGAATGCCGACTCGAACACTAGCAAGTCCGGTGATGGCCAGATCGCCTACAACGTTGTCCCTCAGATCGACCGGTTCCTGGAAACCGGCTACACCTTTGAAGAACAGAAGATGCGTCAGGAGTCTCAGAAGATTTTACACGCGCCTGAGATACAGATATCCGCCACCTGCGTGCGGGTGCCAGTCTACATCTCCCATTCCGCCTCGGTGCACATTGAATTCACCCGGCCGATGCCGGTGACTGAAGCTAGGGAACTGCTGGCGGCCATGCCCGGCATTACCGTGCTGGACGATACCGAGTCGGGCGAATATCCTATGCCTTGGGACGTGGCCGGCGAGGATGACGTGTTCGTAGGGCGCATCAGGCAGGACATGTCGCACCCCAACGGGCTGGTGCTCTGGATAGTTTCCGACAACCTGCGAAAAGGCGCGGCGCTTAATTCGCTGCAGATCGCTGAAGAACTGGTTGCCAGGGGACGGTTGAAGCCGAAGCACACCAGCGGAGTGACCCGCTAGGCCGGCCGTACAACGGCTTTAAGGACACTCAACGAACGGTCGGATCGACCAGTTTTCTTTCCCGAAGAGATGCCCATTTCCCGGCTGAATTGAGGGGATGCGATATGGGTTATTCACGAGTATAATGCAACGAATCCAAGGCCCCGATGCCTTTAAAAAGGCGACTATAGGAGGCGGACATGGCAGAGATAGGTAGGCTTCTCACAGCGATGGTTACTCCCTTTGACGAGAAGGGTGATGTCGACTTTGAGCAGGCTAAGAAGCTCGCCCATGCCCTTCTCGACTCGGGCAGTGACGGCGTCGTCCTGTCCGGCACCACTGGAGAGTCGCCCACTTTGACCACCGATGAAAAGATGCGCCTTTTCAGCGAGGTCAAACAATCGATAGGCGACAAGGGCGTGGTCATCGCCGGCACCGGCACCTACAGCACCGCCGAGAGCATAGAGCTCAGCCAGGAAGCAGAGAAACAGGGCGTGGATGGCCTGCTGCTAGTGGTGCCGTATTACAACAAACCCCCGCAAGAGGGGATGTACCAGCACTTCAAGGCGATCGCTGGCAAGACCAATCTGCCCTGCATCGTCTACAACATCATGGGCCGCACCGGCGTGAATATGACCGACGAGACCACGATTCGGCTGAGCCAGATCGACAACATCGTTGGCACCAAAGAAGCCAGCGGCGACATGAACCAGATCGCCCGAATCATCCAGGGCGCTAGCCCCGGCTTCAAGGTCTGGAGCGGCGACGACAACCAGACCTTCTTGATCATGTCCATAGGTGGCTACGGCGTTGTCAGCGTGGTGGCTCACCTGGTCGGCAACCAGATCAAGCACATGATGGGTCTGCTGCTGGAGGGAGACATCGAGGGCGCGGCCGCCGAGCACCGCCGTCTGCTCCCCATCTTCTTGGGTATGTTCACCGAGTCCAATCCTATCCCGGTGAAGTACGCCGTGGACCACTTAGGCCTAAAGGTTGGCGGACCCAGGCTGCCGTTGGTACCGCCCAGCGGGAAGGCCGCGGCCCAGATCGAGAAATTGCTGGACCAGTACGAGATTGACCTTCCGGTTTCAGCCTAAGAGATCACGGCCAGGTACAGGTTAATCAAAAAAATCCCCGCCGCCTTCAAGGCGGCGGGGATTTTTGTCGTCGATGTGGAAGTCCGATTAGGTGAAGACCGGCTCTACCTGAATGGTCTCTTCCCGTCTGGGGCCGGTGGAAATGATCTGGACCCGGCATCCAACGAGTTCTTCAATGCGCTTGACGTAGGCCAACGCATTTTCCGGTAGCTGGGAGAGTTCGGTGGCGCTGGCGGTGGGTTGGTCCCAGCCGGGCAGTTCCTCGAAGATGGGCTCGCAGCGGGCCAATAACCCGGTGTTGGCTGGGAACCGGTCCACACGCTTGCCGTCGACTTCGTAACCGACGCACACTTTGACCGAATCGAACTCGTCGAGGATATCCAGCCGAGTCAGCACCAGTCCGGTGAACCCGTTGACCAACTGGCTGTATTTGGCGGCAATACCGTCGAACCAGCCGATACGCCGGGCGCGGCCGGTGGTTACCCCGAATTCCTGGGCCTTTTCCCTGATCTCCTCGGCCTCTTCGTCCTTGATCTCCGAAGGCATGGGCCCGCTTCCGACCCGAGTCGAATAGGCCTTGAACACGCCCAGCACTCCCTTGATGGCCTGGGGATTCAAGCCCAGTCCGGTGCAGGCGCCTCCGATGGACGGAGATGACGAAGTGACGTACGGGTAGGACCCGTGGTCGATGTCCAGAAGGGTGCCTTGGGCGCCCTCCAACAGCACCTTTTTGTTCTGAGCGAGCAGATCTTGGACCAATTGCTCGGTGGCCTTCGCGTAGGGCGCCATCTGGTCTGCCCAGATGCGGCACTTGGCCAAAACATCGTCCAAGGCCAGTGGCTCGCCGCCGTAGATCTTGGTGATCAGGGCGTTTTTGTGCTTGAGATTCTGCGCCACCAAGGGCTCCAGAGTATCCCAGTCCAATAGGTCGCCAACTCTGATTCCCATGCGCCCGGTCTTGTCCATGTAGGCCGGGCCGATGCCACGGCCGGTAGTGCCGATGGCTGCGTCGCCCCTAGCTTCTTCTTCCAGTCGGTCGAGGACAACGTGGTAAGGCATGATCACGTGGGCGCGTTCGCTGATGAATAGCTTATTGGTGTCTATGCCCCGTGCTGCAATCTCGGTGAGTTCGCCGACGAGCACGTCGGGGTCCACGACAACGCCGTTGCCGATGATTCCATACACATTGGGCCAGCAGATGCCCGATGGAACCAGATGTAGTTGAAATGTGCCTTTATCGTTGACGACGGTGTGACCGGCGTTATTGCCGCCTGCATAACGGACTACGCTGTCAACGTCCCCGGCAAGGTAGTCAATAACCTTCCCCTTGCCCTCGTCACCCCATTGGCCGCCGATTACGGCGTATGCCGGCATCCCTAATAGCCCGCCTTACAAAAAAACATACCCGTCCCCAGGAATGGGAAAGAGCAACACGAGTATAGCAAAATCATTTTCCTTGGGAAAGATAGGGTAAGCAAGGCGGTTGAGCCTCAATTTTCGTGGGCATCCCGTTTTGGCAGGCAATTTTATGAAATTCGATGATTTGACACCCAATTTCACCGCTGTCTATACTCCCCGCGCCCCGCTCAAGGGGTAGAATGTAACGACACTCGGATTGACCAAATTATCGAGATATACCGGGACCGGAGCTGAATATGGCTCTCAGAGAAAAACTAGAAGATGACATCAAGACCTCCATGCGCAGCCACGACCAGGCGCGCCTGGATGCCCTGCGTTTCTTCAAAAACGCTGTTCTAGCAGTTGAGAAGGAACAGAAGAAGGAACTAGACGACGCCGGCGTGATTGAGGTAGCCACCAAACAGGCCAGCGACCGGCGCGACAGTATTAAGGCTTTCGAGGAAGGGGGCCGCGTGGTCGCGGCAGCCAAAGAGGCTGCCGAGTTGGTGGTCCTAGAGGAATTCCTTCCGCCCCAGATGTCCGCTGAAGAATTGATGGAATTGATCAAAGCAACTGTGTCCGAGGTTGGCGCGGCCTCGATACAGGACAAGGGCAAGCTCATGGGCAAGCTGATGCCCCAGGTGCGCGGCAAAGCCGATGGGACCGTGGTTAACCAGATGGCCACGGAGTACTTGGAGTCTTTGTCCTGATGGGTTCAGATTAGTATGCGGTTTGGGATCCTGGTTTTCCCTGGCACCTGGAGCGATACCGACTGTTATTACCAGGTCAAGGACATCCTTGGCCAAGACGCCGCGTACGTTTGGCATGACGAGACCAGCCTGGACGGCTTTGATTCGGTGATCTTGCCCGGGGGCTTTTCCTACGGCGACTACCTGCGTCCTGGCGCCATGGCCCGTTTCTCCCCGGTTATGGATGCATTGAACAAGTTCGTCGCATCCGGCAGGACGGCTATCGGCATCTGCAACGGGTTTCAGATACTCTGCGAGTCTGGCCTTTTGCCCGGCGCGCTGCTCCCCAACGATCACCTGGAGTACCGCTGCCAGCCGACCCATCTGCGCACAGAGCGTACGGACACCCCCTTCACTCAGGCCTGCACCCAGGGGCAGCTCTTGAATGTGCCCGTCTCCCACGGCGAGGGCAACTACTTCGCCGACCCGGCCACCCTGGCCCAGCTCGAAGAAGACGGACGCGTGCTCTTCCGGTATTGCGACGCTTCAGGGCAGGCCACGGATGAGGCGAACCCCAACGGCTCAGCCAACAACATCGCCGGTATCATCAACGAAGCAGGCAACGTGCTGGGAATGATGCCCCACCCAGAGCGGAGTTGCGAAGCCATCCTTGGCAGCACCGACGGCAACCTGATCTTCCAGTCGATAATAGAAAGCGCCATCGAAAGCAATAGGCAGGCCTAGACAGCCCGATGGCTGCTGTTGCTTTTTCGATACTTGCCGCCTTTGGGTTCGCCAGTTCGGCAGTCCTCTCCCGCCAGGGGTTGCAGGCCATATTCCCCCTTCCGGGGGTTATGGTTTCCCTCATTTTCAGCTTTCTCTTTGCCGGGATCATGGCGCTGCTGTTCGCGTTCTCTGACATCGGGTCCATCCCTCAGGCCGCCCTATTATGGATCTTGGGTCTGGGCATAGTTAACTATTTTGGCGGCCGGACCCAGAACTTCCTATCGGTCAATCTGATTGGAGCCTCCAGAGCCAGTCTGTTCGTGGCTTCTCAGGCGCCTTTTGCGGCCCTATTCGCCGTGGCGTTCACCGGGGAGAGCCTGCACCCTCTGGTCGGGCTGGGCACCGCAGGCGTGGTTGGTGGCCTGATCTTCGCCAGCGGCACCTCAATCTTGGAAGGATGGCGGGGCGACAAGATATTCGTGCTGGGCTATCTGATGGCCCTGGGCGCCGGGGCATCCTATGGGGCCACCAACGTGATGGCCAAACAGACGTTGGAGTTATTTGATTCGCCGCTCGTCATTACGACGCTCAGCATGTTGGTGGGCATGGTGGTACTGGCTCCTTTGGTGGGAGCCAGCACTGTCCATAGCGGCGTCCACCGCGAAATAGGCCAGGGGTTTTCGAAGAATCTTTGGTCGCTGCGCTGGGTCGCGCTGGCCGGCATCGCCTCGGGTATCGCGGTCATCTCCCTGTACTTCGCTGTGCAGCGGGCAGACGTGGTTGTCATCAGCCCAATCGTTTCCAGCAGCCCATTGGTCACCCTGTTCCTAGCCCATGTGTTCTTGACCAGGTTGGAGCGGGTTACGAAACGGTTGTTATTCGGGGCTTTGCTCACAGTCGGCGGTGTGGTTCTGGTGGTGATTGGCAACCAAATATGACCGGGGCCGCGCGGTAAGATGTACCCAGGCATCCCCACGCCTGCCCAAGGTATCCGCTTTGTGGCATAATTAGGCTCAGAATTAAGGGCAGCCTTTATCCCAAAATCGCCAACGACCCCCCCCCCGAAATGAGGAGCCACATGCCAGGACAGATCAAGACGAAACAGATCAACCACGTCACCACCATGGTCAAAGACACCGCCAGGGCCATGAAGTTTTACAACGAGCTTTTGGGCATCAAGCAGATCGAGAGCCAGGTCCCCAACCCGGAGATTACCTGGCTGCAACTGGACAACGGCATCATGGTGCACCTGATCGAGACCGAAGAAGCCCCGGTGAAGCCGGAAAACACCCACCATGCATTTGAGGTCGAGGACTTTGAAGGCACTATGAAGATTCTGGAAGAGAACGGCTATGAGATCTCGCGCCACGGCGTTAGGTACGATGGCCAGGGTTTCATGTTCACCCACGACCCTGACGGCAACCGGGTGGAGTTCTGCACCGGTTCCGGCTACTTCCCAGCCCCCGGCCGCCCAGACTAGCCGCCGGCCGTCTTTCCTCAGGCGTTAATTTCAAGGAGACACTATGTTCGAGAAGATTCAACATATAGGGTACCTGACCCCAGACCTGGACCGAGCAGTTGCCTGGTTCGAAGAGTCTTTTGGCGCAGTCAATGCGGGCGGTGGATCCTTGGGCAAGGGCTATGCCATGCCCAGCGGCGGAAGGAACGCTTACATGCGTTTCGGCAATGCCGAGGCCGAATTGTTGGAGCCTGTGGACAAATCTGGTCTCTCCAGCGAAATTCTAACCATGCACCACGTTGGCTACGTCGTTGCCGACATCAATAAGGCGATCGACGACCTCACCGCCCGAGGGTTCAAGTTCGCCTCCGACAAGCCCAACGTCAACGTGCTGGGTCAAACGCTGCTCTACTTTGATTCCACAACCACGAACGGCGTAAAGATGCACATCACCCAGTTGCCCGGCGAGCCCTTGGAAGGCAACAACGGCCTAGAGATTGAGCGCATCGTCCACGCTGGCTACCGGGTCAAAGACCTGGAAGAAGCTATCAAATGGTACGTGGACAAGTTTGACGGCCAGCACCTGGGCGGTGGACCCTCCCGCAGCGGCGGGCGCAACGCCTTCGTGAACTTTGGTCAGGTCCAGGTGGAACTGATCGAACCCGGAGACCCCTCCACCATGGGCGCCGATCATGCGATGGACCACGTGGGCTACGTGGTGGGCGATATCCCTTCCTGCATCGGAGAGTGCGAGTCCCACGGTCTGAAGTTCGTCTCCGACACGCCCAACACCAATTCGGTTGGCCAGCAGGTGCTGTACTTTGAGACCGACACCAGCATGGGATCGCGGATGCACCTGACCCGGCTGCCTGACTAGACCCGCCGCCAGCTCATAGGTTATTCGGAATGCAGTCGGACCAAGTTCGCAACATCATCCTGGTGGGTTTCATGGCCTCGGGGAAAAGCAGCGTGGGACGGGCCCTTTCCCGCCGTTGCGGGTGGACCCGCTGGGACGTCGACGACGAGATTGTTGCCCGGGCGGGAAAACCAATCGCCGATATCTTCCGGGATTCGGGAGAGGACGCCTTCAGAGAACTGGAGCGGTCGGTGGTGAAAGACATCTGCTTGGAGACCGGCCGCATCATCGCTGCGGGCGGAGGATCGTTCATCGACGATGAGAACCGGCGCACGATGCTGGACTACGGCACCGTTTTCTATCTCAGCGCCCGTCCCGAGACCATTCACCGGAGAGTGACTGGTGGGAACCCCAACGCCCCGGTGCGGCCTTTACTTGGCGAAGGCAACCCGCTGGAACGCATCACAGAACTTCTTGTTCAGCGGATGCCGGCCTATTCCCAGGCCCACCACGCAGTCGAAACAGACAACCTAACCCCGGACCAAGTGGCCCAGGCCATCTTGAAGATATGCGGGCCGGGGATTTCGAAGATCTGATTTTTGAACGATGCTGATCTGTTTGAATTGATACGCGCGCTATCAGACCGGATGCCCTGATTGCGAAGCCGGGAATTTCAGGTCTGGACCGGCGGACCCAACCCGCGGTCCCGCACGGTTTTGTGTCGACGCAAAACGACTCCCAACCCTGCGATATCTGTTCCGGTGTTCCTGGCGACCCGATTCACTTGATTCCGCTCACAGAGTAGGACATGACACTAGAAATGCAGAACAAGCCAGAAATACAAAGACACGAGGGGCAGCAAAATGGATGCTCCTTATGGTTGTTATCGGAGCGGTTTTGGTAGCAGGATATTTTTTACTGGAAAGCGAATCAACCGAACCTTTGCGTGCGACGTCGCTAGAGGAACCTTCAATTTCAACCACGACATCTTCGACAATAACCCCAATCTCGCTAACTAGGGGATCTTCAGAATGGCTGATTTCCCTCGCTGAAAAGATCCACCGACAGATAAATGTCGAATGACAACTGAAATCACTGCTTGTTTTGACCCAAGACCCCGCGCTTGCTGCGGTGGCACTGAGTCACAGTGAAGATATGGCATTGAACAAATTCTTTAAACACGAAAACCTTGCCAGCCAGGATGCAACCGAACGCGGAAAGGCGCTTGGCTATATTTGTTTGGAAGATTTTGGCAATTTCTTCACCGAGGGGATCGGGGAGAATATCTTTCAGGGTTTCCTATGTTTGTTGTTTGTCATTCAACTCACGAAGTTGAAATTATGTGACGCTCGATGAACTTGCTGCTTGAGTCGTCCTTGAATGGATGAATAGTCCGGGGCACCGAGAGAATATCTTGACCGACATCTACGGCCGGGAAGGATTGGGCATTGTGATCGGCGCCGAAGGGTCGGTCTGGGTAACTCAAAACTTCTGTTAGTAGTTCCAGTTTCTTCGAACGTACTGTATCGTTCGTATATCAAGATTGGAAAAAATCAGTCGAATCACGCCTTTAGCTTATAGCGGAGACCAGATAATGGCCGACACTGACCTGGCGGCGGAAGTAAATCATTCTGGCGGTTCCTATCCAGTTGTCGCCGGGTGGGGGACCATCGGTACTATGGGGGACCGGCTCATGGATCTAGGGCTGACCAACACTGCCTACATCATCACCGATGCCAACGTGATGAACCTCTACGGACGAAACGTCCAACGGGCGCTGCAAAAACGGGGTATCCCGGCCCACTGCTTCATCATCCCCGCCGGAGAGACCAGCAAGAGCTTTGAACTGGCCCAGGGCATCTACAGCTGGCTGGCAGGCTTGAAAGCCGAACGTGGCCACACCATCATCAGTGTCGGCGGCGGTGTTGCCGGAGATCTAGGCGGGTTCGTTGCCGCCACCTACCTGAGGGGAATGCCGTTCGTGCAGGTACCTACCAGCTTGGCGGCCATGGTGGACGCGTCGATCG
>VFHG01000102.1 GCA_009392075.1 SAR202 cluster bacterium | reverse complement strand
GTCTGGGGGGCCGGAGTGGGCGTTGATGATCCTAATGCTCCGGACGGCATTTGAGTCGCGTTGCTCCCACTGTTTGAATCGGCCGTTAAACCGTTAGCCGAGTCAGTGGCCGAATCGGTGGTGGAGTCGGATGAACACGCGACCGCCACCAAAAGAAGTAACGACAGTAATGCGAAAACAGGTTTCATCGTAGCCCTCGTTTTGCGGCTCTGAGATCAAAGCGCCCACGAATTTCCCTTGCGCCCCGTGCGCATTCTTAATTATGCCTTGAGCCCGGTGTTATTGGAAAGTGGACCCTAAGGTATCGGTGATTTGGATATACTACTGTCTACAAGGATACGACATGACACAATTATCGGATTACCTTACCCTCGGCTTCCTACCATGCAACAACTGAACGAAGACCAGTCACCCGGCCGACCCTCCCACGGCGAAGTGGTCTGCTTTGGTGTGCTCAGTTATCTGCAATTGATGGTCGTTGATCAAGTGCCGGTCCACAACGGCGGAACGCCGATCAGCCAGTTGACCGACTCTTTCGGGGATGACGCGGCGATCGTGGCCGGTATGCTCCACCAATGGGGACAGGAATCCAAGTTCATCCCATCCGCCGTCGGCGAAGACGATCTCGGCAAGAAAGTAGCCGCCACCGTCAAAAGCTTTGGCCTGCCGGTCGAGGTAAACATCAATCCCAGAGTTACCACAGTGGCCGAGCTTTCCATCGCCGACCCTAGTGGCGCCCGCACCTATTTCTACAAGCGGACCCCGGAATTGTTGGCGACTCTGGACGCCGCCGACCTGACTCAGCTGGAAAATGCCGCATATCTGTACGTCGACTGGTATGACGGAGACCACATCTTGCGCCCGATGGAACAGGCGTCGCGATCGGGCGTGCCTGTCTTCTTGAACCTTGAATCCCAGTACGCGAACGAAGAACTGCTGTCCAAGATTGTCCCATACACGACGGTCTGCCAGGTATCGGCCGACGGACCGGACGCTGGCGAGGATATGGAGTCCATCGCCCAAAAATTGCTGAATGCCGGGATTGGAACAATCCTAGTTACAGGAGGGAGCCGCGGCTGTCTGGTGGCTGATGGAAGTCATTTGGGCCGGGCGCATGCGCCTAAAGTTGATGTAGTGGATGGCAACGGGGCCGGTTCTTGCTTCTCGGCGGGGTACATCTACGGGAGCTTGCAAGGCTGGGCCATTGAGCGGTGCGCCCGCTTCGCTACCGCCCAAGCCAGTCTTAAATGCACCTCCCCCGGATACAAGGTGGCTACCGTGACTGAGGGTGAACGTCTTGCCGATTCTTTAATGGCGGATATTGATCGGCGAACTTAACCGGCGTAAGTGACCCAGATGTTGGGTGGGCAACAAAAACACCCGATCTCGGTCACAAGAGCGGGTGTTTTGATCTCCGGTTTGATAGCGATCTATGCCGCGTTTACACCTGCGAAGGCCGGGATCACCTCTTTGCCATACAACTCGATAGACTCCATCACCTTGTCATGGGGGATGGTTTCCGTCTGCATGATTAGCATGATCTGATCGACGCCGATGTCCTCGTACATCTTGATGGTCTTGATGCAACTCTCAGGGTTTCCGGCGATGATTACGCCCCGGTCTGCCAGGACATTGGCGTCTAGCTCGGCCACTGCGGCCCGTGCGGCGCCGGGACCCGAGTCCAGCGAAATGCCGGCTTCTGCGGCCTGCTCCTTGTGCTCGTCGTCGGACTGGCGCAGCCAGCGGCCAAAGTCGGCCTTCAGGTTATCGGGCACCCCTCCCCAAGCCTCCAGCAGTTCTTCGTAAGCGTTGATGCGGCCTTGGATGTAGGGTTTGTCTGGCCCGAAGAACGTTTTCATGGAGTCGGCGCACAGTTCCTTGGCCGCTTGGTCATCTTTGCTGCAGAAGGAGTGGACATTGTTGCCCCAGAAATTATTGATCTCGGCGCCCACCGGGTCGGCGTCCTTGATGGCGTCGCGGTAGACCTGAACGTGCTCTTTCAGAATCTCCACTGCGTATGAGGCTGAAGACAACACGCCTATGCCCTTTTGGGCGGCCAGTTTGAAGCTTTCGGTTTGGGTGCAGGCCAGGTACAAACGAGGGTGAGGTTTCTGGAAGGGTTTGGGAAGCACCCGGCGTGGCGGGACGTTCCAATATTTGCCCTCCCACGAAAATTCATCGGACTGCCATATTTTGGGCAGCATGGTTATAGCTTCATCCCAGCGCTCTCTGGTCTCACGAGGGTCGATGCCCTGACCGACCTGTTCGTAGGCGTTGGAGCGGCCGGTGCCCACTTCCACGCGGCCGTTGGTCAGTTGGTCGACCATGGCCACCCGTTCCGCCACCCTTATGGGATGGTGGTTGGGCAGGACGGACACGCCGAAGCCGATGCGAATATTCTTGGTGCGCTGGCTGAGCGCGCCGAACATCACTTCCGGACAGGGAGAACCGGAGAACCCAAACAAGAAGTGGTGCTCGACGAACCAGAGGTTGTCGAATCCCACTTGGTCGGCAAGTTCGCACTGGTCAAGAGTCTCCCGGTACAGGGCGTTCCAGTCGATTTCAGTGCCTTCATAGGGACGCTGCATCTCAAATAGCAGTCCGAATTTCATTTTGATGCTCCTTGCGAATTTCTATCTAACGGTCTGATCAACAGGCGGCCAGACACATGGAGTATAGCCCATCCCGAAATCAATCCTCAAAGATATCCAGAGGCAGGAACGCGGAGACCACGAAGTTGGGCACGTCCACAACCTCGCTGACCTTCAAGTCCACGGCCACGCTGCAGATGCAGTAGGCCTGCTCTCTGGACCAGCCCCGTTCTATCAGCAACTGAATCATGTTCAAGAGGGCGTTTCTGGACGCCAGAGTGCCGTCCTCCGACTGGTTCACACCGTTCTCGGCGATGCACATTCCCGTGGCCGCGATGAACCGCCGGGGCGCCGCCATCTCGGGGCTCGTGAAGTAATCGTCTCTCTCGAAGATCGGGAAGCGGATGCCACGGCGGGCGGCCTCGCCTTTTAACGGCCGGAAGCTCACATGTAGTGTGCAGTCCATCTCCACCGCAGTGCCGCAGCATTCCGAGTCGCCCTGGGCGTAGTGGGCATCACCGGCCGAGAATAGCGCGCCCTCGGTGAACACCGGCAGCATCAACCTCGTTCCGGCCGTTAGCTGCTTGATATCCATGTTGCCGCCGTGCTCCCTGGGCGGAATGGTCCGCAGGCCCTCGCTGGCGAACGGCTCCTGGGCCGGGACCGCGCCCGCCGGTGTTGGGCCAATTACCATCCCGCCACGGCGCAGCAATTCGTCCTCTCTTAGCAGAATCTCCTGGCGCAGGGCCCGAGAAGGTGCGACACCTATCGTGCCCATGAATGACGCTTCAGGGATGGCTACCCCCGGCAACTGCGGTGAACGGGCAAACCCCTCATTCATCGCCCAATGGACCAGATACGGCTCGGTGAAGACGTCCCTCAGGAATCCAAACCCAGGCAGGATGCTGGTAAAGCCCCAACTGGCCGGCTCGATGTGCTGAATCGTCACTTCCAGCAGGTCGCCTGGCTCGGCCCCCTTCACGAACACCGGGCCAGTCAGGGGATGGACCAGGCCAAGGTCGGTGCCCAACAGGTCGTCGGCGATGGTGGTCGGCGTGATTTGCCCGTCAAAGGCGTGCCTGGTCTGCATCACAACCTCTTCGCCGGGGTCTGCTTCCACCACCGGCGGAATATCCGGGTGCCAACGGTTGTGTCCCTTCTCGGGCTCATCGCCGCACCGTTTGGAGTAGTCCAGCTCAATGCTCTTCATCGGTTTCCTCCCATTTGGCTTTGCGTGTCCGAAAGTTCACGCATTATAGACCAAGAAATGTTGTTAGTTGACGCAGGCTCAACAAACTCGGATACTGGGCGTGATTTGAATAAGAAATGATTAGAACACTGGAGGCAGATATGCGACTAGGAGCCATATTCCCACAGACAGAGATCGGCGCAGACCCTTCCGCCGTCAAAGACTTTGCCCAGGCCGCCGAAGACCTGGGGTACGACCATATCCTGGTCTTTGACCACGTTCTGGGTGCCGACCAGACCAAACGGGATGGCTGGGACCGGCCTTACAACAAGGACGACATGTTCCATGAACCATTCGTCATGTTCGGTTACCTGGGCGCTATCACCGAGAAGATTGAGTTCACCACCGGCGTTCTGATTCTAGGACAGCGCCAGACCGGCCTAGTCGCCAAGCAAGCCGCCGAAGTCGACGTTCTGACCGGAGGCCGGTTGCGTCTGGGCATCGGCATCGGCTGGAACGAGGTCGAGTACGAGGCGTTGGGCGAGAGCTTCACCAACCGTGGCCGCCGCAGCGAAGAGCAGATCGAACTGCTGCGTCTCCTTTGGACCCAGGAGTCAGTGGACTTCGACGGCCGTTACCACAGGGTGACCAACGCCGGCATCAACCCACTGCCGGTACAGCGGCCCATCCCCATTTGGCTGGGCGGCGGCGAAGACCGGGTGATTCGGCGCATTGGCAAGATGGCCGACGGCTGGTTCCCACAATTCCAGCCCGACAGTGCCGGTCAAGAGAAGATCGCCGAGATGCGTGAACATGCAACCAAAGCCGGGCGCGACCCCAAAGCAATTGGCATTGAGGGACGGGTCGCCTACGCCACCGACAAACAAGAAGACTGGGAGAAGATGACCGCCGCTTGGGACGAAGCAGGCGCTACCCACCTGTCCGTCAACACCATGCGAGCCGGCCTAAAAGGCCCTGACCAACACATAGAAGCCATCAAACGGTTTAAGGAAACGGTTTCGGGGTAGCGAACAAGCAGAGCGGGAACACCTCCTCTCTATCGCAAGGGAGAGGGGGGTGAGGGTAACGGATTCTGATAGATCAGGGTATCTGTGAAGCAGTGGCGCTAATGGCTTTACATCAACCTTTACCCGCCAAAAACACGCTCGCGAACTCCTTCGCCTCCTTAGGCTCTCCCTCGTGCGGGCGCTGCTGGTGCCCGCGACCATGAGATTGATGGGCGATTATAACTGATGGGCGCCTCGTCCACTCAAGTGTCTGTGGGAACGCATCGGTTTTCAGGAAGAAGATGGATTGCCTGTTCACTTATCATCTCCGGTCGGAGCTGGCGACTAGGGTTCCAGGCCTACGATAGCTACGGCGGCGTAGATCAGTAAGGGCATACCGATCAATCGGTATGCCCTACCTTTTTCTTACCCAACCTACGCGGTGATCCTTAGTCCTTGAACAACCCCTTCACGCGGTCCAAGATCCGGTTACTGACTTCGTATTTGCTCAGCAGGGGTAGCTCCTCAACAACTAGGTCCCGGTCTATGAGAGTGACCTTGTTGGTGTCCGAGCCGAATCCGCTGCCCTCGGCGGTGATGTCGTTGGCCGCGATCAGGTCTAGGTTCTTGCTGCCGACTTTGGCTTTGGCGTTCTCCACTAGGTTTTGGCTCTCGGCGGCGAACCCCACCCGCACAAAATTGCCCTTGGCCGACTTGAGGATGTCCGTGGTCTTGGCCAGAGAGATGTTCAGGTCGTCGTCTGCCTTCTTGATCTTCTGGCCGGCGGTTTCTTTGGGCCGGTAATCGGCCACGGCGGCCGCCATGACCAAAGCATCGGCCTTGGTGACATGTTCTTGGATGGCCTGACCCATCTCCTCCGCGGTCCGCACTTGGACCACTTTCACCAGCGCGGGGTCTGCCAGACTGGTCGGCGCCGTGACCAGCACAACGTCAGCCCCCCGGTCGCGAGCGGCCTCGGCCAGAGCGTAGCCCATCTTGCCTGAGGAATGGTTGGTGATGACCCGCACCGGGTCGATAGGTTCCACGGTGCCACCGGCGCTAACCACAACGGTCCTACCGGCAAGGTCGCCGCCTTTTCCCATGGCGTAGGAGATATGCCCCAACAGTTCGGGCGTCTCCAGCAACCGGCCCACGCCTGACAAACCCGAGGCCAGCCTGCCTATTCCAGGCCCGGCGATGACCGCGCCACGTTCTTTCAAGGTGGCCAAATTGGCCTGCGTGGCTGGGTGGTCGAACATGTTGCCGTCCATGGCCGGTGCGACGACCAACGGGCACTTGGCGGCCACGATGGTGGTGGTCAAGGGGTCGTCGGCCAAACCTAAGGCCAGCTTGGCGATGCAGTGGACCGTGGCCGGGGCGACAACAATCACGTCTGCCTGGTGCGCCAGGGCCACGTGCTCAACGCTGTATTCGGAGTCGGGGTCGAAGGTGTCGGTCACTACCACCCGGTGGGTGAGGCTGCGGAAGGCCAGGGGCGTGACGAACTGAGTGGCCCCATAACTCATGATGGTGTCCACCAATGCGCCTGCCTGCATGAGCTTGCTGGCCAAGTCCAGCGCCTTGTAGCAGGCGATGCTCCCGGTTACGCCCAGGACGACATGTTTGTCCGCTAGCGGTCCAGCCATGGGATCAGTCCAATACCTTGGGCGGTGGCGGGTTCTTGCAGTAGATCAGCCGTAGCCCGATGAGAGTCAGGTCCGGATTGATGGCGTCAAAGACTTCAGCTACTCCAGCGATGGTATCCGCGAGTCCCCCGGTTCCGATCACCTTGGCTTCGTCCCCAAGTTCCTTCTTGAAACGGGCGACCATGCCGGTGACCAGACCCGCGTAGCCCAGCACCAAGCCCGATTGCAAAGCCTCGGTGGTGTTTTGGCCGATGGGCGACTCCGGGGCTACCAATTCGACACGGCGCAGTTGTGACGTGTTTAGATACAACGCCTCGGCCGCGACATTCATACCGGGCGAGATCGCGCCGCCGAGATATACTCCGTCCTTGGAGACGGCGTCAAATACCGTGGCAGTGCCGAAGTCCACGATGATTGTCGGTTGGCCGTAAAGCTCGATGGCCGCTACGGCATCCACGATACGGTCGGCTCCAACATCTCGCGGGTTGTCGTAACTGATCTGAAGGCCGGTCTTGACGCCGGCCGTGACCGTCAGAGCGTTGACCTTGAAATAGGTCTGCATCAACTCTTCGAAGATCCCGGTCAGAGGCGGTACAACGCTGCACATACAAACATCGGTGATTCCTGAAGGGTCGATTCCGTTCAAAACCAGAAGGTCACGTAGGGTAAGTCCGTATTCGTCGGCCGACTTCCTAGCGTCTGTCGAAACCCGCAGGTTGGCCACCAGACGTTCCCCATCAAAAACGCCCAGGTTGACCATACTATTGCCTATGTCGACAGCTAAGAGCATCTGTTGAATTATTCCAGAGATAATTACTGGTTTCCCAGCGATATGATGTGGACGTAATTATACGGTAACCCGATGAAAGCGGGCAACGACAGGCGCGAGAGTACGGCAGGTGTCGGTGTGCGGGTGGCCTACGCTGTAAAAGGGGCCTATATGCCCGCCGAAGATCCACCATGACGCTCGGCCAATATGCGGACGTAGTCTTCCCGCCGCCAGCGGTAGGGCGCGGTGCGGATCTCCCCAGGCTCGCGGGCTGAGCCGAGCAAGGTCAGGGCGTCTTCCAACACCACCCGCTGCTGGTTCGGTTTGCCTGGCGCTCCGAACGGACGGCCAAAGGGGAACCGCAGCACCAACCCGCGGGGTACCGACAATGTCTCGGCCCTGGTGCGGTCGACCATGAGCACAACGGTGGGGATGCCGGCCGATTCGATGGCCCTAGCTAACAGTCCGCCGGACTGATGGCAGATGGGTCAAGTCGTTCCGATCACCACCCCGTCCACCCCGTCTTCTTTGAGCCGCCCAGCGACTTCCGGGCCTGTTACTTCCATCAAGCCGGATGGGTCGGGGATGTAGCCCATGAAGCTGTAGGTCGGTGTTTGGGCCTCACCCACCAAGCCCTCGGCCTCCAGTTCCAACAGCCGGTGCATGGCCAATACCGAGTCCACATCCTCCGCAACGCCGATGGTGTCATAGCGAGTGTGGGCCACCCGCAACTGCTCCAGAGGTGTGTCCAAGGGAATCTCCCGGTAGCTCCAGTCTCCATCGGTATCGAATGGCTCCTGGCCCGCAACGTAGATGCCACCGGTGGTTAAGACCGCCACCTTCGATTTAGACAATTGTTTCTTCAAAGGCGACCAAGGGGTGTCATCGAAGGTCATGGGACGGGCGACTTTGGCCGCTATCCGGTCTCCCGCGCCGCCACGTTCAGATGGAACATGCGATTGAAGAACTCGGTAACCTCGTCTTCCTCCGTCCATTTGAGGTACTTCAGTTTGGAGAAAGGCGCCGTCTCCGGGTTCTTGATCAGGTCCAGCTTTTCGATCGCCATGCTTTCTCCCAGGTTATTCCAACGCCAGCACCGAGACTACGGCCGGCTGGTTGGATGCGGTCCTGTCAGAACTGGTGCTGTACCCTATCTAGGGTACAGAATATCCAGCGGTTAGGACTGCCCGTGCATTCGTCTATAGAGTATAATCAGCCGGGAGCGTGACTACGGTGCGGTTTTGCGCCTCAACCGCTCTTTCGGGATCAACCAAAATCTTCCCAGTTGTGATACTGGGTTGCCTAAACCATGGGCTAAACTTTATGGACTGGGTTAAATGAGTAAATTTATCGACCGCATCGAAGAGATTTTAGAAGGAGCCCCGGCACGCATGGGTTTTGGACCCGCCAGGGCTGAGAAGACCCCCGGCCTGGCCCTGATCGTCCAGGTTTCCGGCAGTCACAAGTCAGGCGCAGCCACGGCCAACGAAGTCTCTCCGGACGGCATAATTATCTCCGGATTGAAAGGCCCGGACCAAGCCGCCGATCTGAAAGATGCGCTGTCCGATACCATTTGGGGGATCAGGACCGATGCCCTGAGCGCTGAGGACGCCAAAGCCTATGAGGAAGGAGGCAGCGGTGTGCTGGCCTTCCAGATGAAGGGCACCTCTCTCGGCGCTGTCTCGTCCGAGGATTCCGCCACAGTGCTGTGCATTGAAGCCGACATGGATATCGAAGACCTGCGTGACATCAACGCCCTGCCAGTGGACGCAGTGCTGTTTCCCCTGCCCGGCGCCTCGTCCTCATGGACCCTGGACGACCTGGCCAAGGTTTCCCGCATCAGCGGCCGTCTGGGCAAATATCTCTTTGCCGAGATAACCGAGCCGCCTTCCGCCGAGGATCTGAAAGTCTTGCGCACTGCCGGGATCAATGGGCTGGTGCTGGATGTTTCCGTGGGCAAGGAAATATTGGAGTCATTTAAGAAGACCCTGATGGAGATGCCCAAGCCCGGCTCTGAGAAGTCCGGTAAGTCCAATGCCATCCTGCCTGGCGTGGCCTACTCGTCTCAGCGCGAGGAAGCGGCTCCCGAGCCGGATGAGGACGACGAGTAACCTGGCCGTGCTTGAGAACAAGGCGCAGGCCTAACCCATGCTTCTGGGGTCCTACGACCTTCTGGCGGACGACCCGTCGGGTTTTTTTCGGCTTGCGGTCTTGATTGCCTTTGCTCTGGTAACCGCCGTCACCATCCATGAATTTAGCCACGCCCTGGTGGCAACTAGCTTGGGCGATAACACGGCTCGGCGCATGGGCCGCTTGAGCCTCAATCCCATGCGGCATCTGGACCCGAGTGGCACTGTCATGATGTTGGTCGCCGGGTTCGGCTGGGGCAAGCCCGTCCCGGTAGACCCCCGCCAATTGTCCCGCGGCCATACCGACACCGCCTTGGTGGCCGTCGCGGGCCCCATCTCCAACCTGGCCTTTGCGTTCTTATTGGCCATCCCGTTTAAGACTGGGTTTCTGGTGCCGGCCTCACTATCTTTGGACCGCGTAGCTCATGTGATGACCGGCGGTCTCAGCGACGGGGCCGCCGACGTTCTGGCCTTGGTTATTTTCTTCAATCTGCTTCTGGGCGTGTTCAACCTGATCCCGTTGGCCCCACTGGATGGATCGCGGGCCCTGGCGGGCCTAGTGCCCCGGGAACACGGCGCCGCCTACGCCAGGCTTCAGCGCAACGGCCCGGCGGTGCTGGTGGGCATCGTGATGCTTGATTTCGCCCTAGGGTTTGGCATTCTTTGGGGAATCATCGGCCCCGTCGTGCGGACATTAACCACGGCAGCCACCGGATATTGACGGCATTATCAGCGATACAGCGTGATAAACTGAATCCCGCCCATCCCTGACTGGGAGACACCTTGATATGGCCACCGAACATACTCACGAACACATACCTGAAGAGATATACGGCGTCCTGCCCGATGAGGGCGTCGCCGAATTGACCGATAACCTCACCGGCTACATGCACGAGATCGAACTTGGCGGCCTGACCGACATCATGGGCCAGGTGCTGGATGACCTCCTGGAGCAGTCGGGTGGGATGCCCCGAGACCTGAAATCCGATGACGCCTTTGAGCAGATCACCCAGAACCAGCTAGCGGTCACCCTCGCTTATCATCTGGGCCGGCTGGAAGGACGTTCTCCCCAGATCGTTCAAAAGATGATGGACGAAGCCATCGAGAAATGGGGTATCAACGAACTGGAAGAGTCCAACGAGATCACGGATCAGGACTTGGAGAGCCCTAAGGTCCTGGTCTACCCGCGGCTCAGGCGTATCGAATACACCGAAGAACCACAACCAAACGTGGAACTCGGCTGGGAAAACCTTGAGGGCGAAAGCCCCTCCGAAGCGCCCGAGTAAAAACCCGGTTTAGAGAGGAGACAATGACCACCGCACCCGCCTATGACCTGCTACTCACCGGTGGAAACGTACTGGACCCGGCCCAGGGGATCGATGGCCGCCGGGACATAGCCTTCAAAGACGGTTTGGTG